>JANQGK010000054.1 GCA_028277365.1 Halieaceae bacterium
GGCGCGGCAGACTGGCCGGATTTGTCATCCGCCTCGTCGAACAGGCCGGCGGCGATGCCGGCCTGGTTGCGGGTTTCTTCCTCGCAGACCTGCGGGTTACCACCACAGATTTCGCAGGCGGTGTCCATACCCAGGGCGCCGATGCCGCCACAGGAGCCCTTGATGGGCTTGTTGGAAAAGATCACGCCCACCGCCATGCCGGCGATGACGAGTCCGAATACCAGTGCTGCAAAAAAGAAGGTAGCCATAGCGGGTATTTTACTGGATTCTCCGGGCTTATTCGATGCTGCGCAGCAGCGGCGCCATGGCCGGCGTGCTGCTGGCGGTGAATTCATCACCGTCGCGACTGATGAAGTAGACCGCGAGCTCCTCGTTTAGTGCCGTCGCCAGCGCCTGCTCGCTGCCAAGCACCGTCAGCGCAGTCGCCCAGGCGTCGGCCATGGTGGCGCTTTCGTGGATCACCGTAACCGACACCAGGTCGTGCCGCACCGGCGCTCCCGTGCGCGGGTCGATGGTGTGGGAATAGCGCACGCCGTCAACCTCGAAGAAGTTGCGGTAGTCCCCAGAGGTGGCGACGGCAGCGTTGTGCAGCGTCACCGCCACCTCGGCGGCGCGCTCCCCTGCCTGAGGCCGCTCCACGGCGATGCGCCAGGGTTCGTTGCGCGGGTTCAGGCCCGCCACGCGAATCTCGCCGCCGATTTCTACCAGGTAGCGGTCGATGCCCTGGGCCTCCAGCCAGCCGGCCACCTGGTCCACGCCAAAGCCCTTGGCGATCGAGGAGAAGTCCACCGACATATCCGCGGGCTTGCGCAGAGCCGGCCGGGCCCGATCGAATTCCAGCCGCTGCTGACCCACATCGGCCAGCGCCGCAGCGACGGCATCTTCCGCCGGAACCTCCTCGCCCATGGCAGGCCCCATACCGGCCGCGCCAAAACCCCACAGATCAACCAACGGCGCCACGGTTACATCATAGGCGCCGTAGCTGGCCTCACTGACGGTGCGCGCCATCTCGAATACATCGGCAAAGTCCTGGCTCAGGGTAAACCACTCCTCGGCCGGGGCGCTGTTGAAGCGGGTGATCTCCGAATCCTCGCGCCAGGTGGACATGCTGGCATTGACCGCCTCCAGCACCGCCTCAACACCCAGGTGCACCTGCTCCGGGGTCGGCTGTCCGTCACCGGACAGCCAGGTGATGTTGTAGCGGGTGCCCATGGTGGCGCCGGTGAGGCGCAGGGT
Source organism: Halieaceae bacterium (assembly GCA_028277365.1). GTDB lineage: Bacteria > Pseudomonadota > Gammaproteobacteria > Pseudomonadales > Halieaceae > JANQIO01. The sequence goes on from JANQGK010000054.1 coordinate 1,237, forward strand.
CTCCGGCGGTGGCTCGGCACAGGCGGAGAGCAGGACACCCAGAAACAGAGAAGCCGGCGACCAGCGCCGGCTTCTGTCGATTGGCGCGACCATTAGCCGCCGAAATCGTCGAGCATGATGTTCTCGGGCTCCACACCCAGGTCGGTGAGCATGGAAATCACTGCCGCGTTCATCATGGGCGGCCCACACATATAGAACTCGCAATCTTCGGGAGCGGGGTGGTCCTTCAGGTACTGCTCGTACAGGACGTTGTGGATAAAGCCGGTCAGGCCGTCCCAATTGTCTTCGGGCTGCGGGTCGGAAAGGGCCACGTGCCAATCGAAGTTATCGTTTTCGGCCTGCAGCTGGTCGTACTCCTCGCCGTAAAACATCTCGCGCAGGGAGCGAGCGCCGTACCAGAAGCTGATCTTGCGCTTGCTGCTGAGGCGCTTGAGCTGATCGAACAGGTGCGATCGCATGGGCGCCATGCCGGCGCCACCGCCGATGAAGACCATCTCGGCCTCGGTCTCCTTGGCGAAGAATTCACCGAAGGGGCCGTACACCTTCACCTTGTCGCCGGGCTTCAGGTTGAAGACCCAGGAGGACATGATGCCGGGAGGAATGCCTTCGCTACCGGGCGGCGGCGTGGCCACGCGGATGTTGAACTTCACGATGCCCTTCTCTTCCGGGAAGTTGGCCATGGAGTAGGCGCGAATCGTGGTTTCCTTGCACTCGCTCTCCAGCTTGAAGAAGCCGAAGCGTTCCCAGTCGCCGCGGTACTCTTCCTCGATATCAAAGTCAGCGTACTTCACGTGGTGGGGCGGGCACTCCAGCTGCACGTAACCACCGGCACGGAAGTCGACGTTCTCGCCCTCGGGCAGCTTCAGGGTCAGCTCCTTGATGAAGGTCGCCACATTGGGGTTGGAGACCACCTCGCACTCCCACTGCTTGACGCCGAACACTTCTTCCGGCACCTCGATCTTCATATCCTGCTTGACCGGAGTCTGGCAGCTCAGGCGCCAGCCCTCACCAGCCTCGCGGCGGGTGAAGTGAGTGGCTTCGGTGGGCAGCATGGCGCCGCCGCCCTCGTTGACAATGCACTTGCACTGGGCGCAGGTACCGCCGCCACCGCAGGCAGAAGCGAGGAAGATATCGTTGGCAGACAGGGTCTGCAGCAGCTTGTCGCCGGCAGGCACCTGGATTTCTTTCTCGTTGTTGATGAGGATCGTCACGTCACCGGTGGCGACCAGTCGAGAACGTGCCACCAGGATGACGGCGACCAGCGCCAGCACCACGGCGGTAAACATTACGACACCAAAAACAATGGTTTCCATAAAACAGCGTCCCGCTTACAGATCAATTCCGCCGAAGGACATAAAGCCCAACGACATCAGTCCCACGATAATGAAGGTTATACCCAGGCCCTGCAGGCCCTGTGGAACATCTGAATACTTTAGTTTCTCGCGAATCCCCGCCAGCGCCGTGATGGCCAGCGCAAAGCCGACGCCGGAACCGGCGCCGAACACCACGCTCTCGGTAAAGTTGTAGTCGCGCTCCACCATCCACAGGGCGGAACCGAGAATCGCGCAGTTCACGGTAATCAGCGGCAGGAACACGCCCAGCGCGTTGTAGAGCGCCGGCACATACTTGTCGAGAAACATCTCGAGTATCTGCACAATCGCGGCGATCACGCCGATGTAGCTCAGCAGACCCAGGAAACTCAAGTCCACGTCGGGGAAACCGGCCCAGGCCAGCGCGCCATCGGCCAGCAGGTAGTTGTAGATCAGGTTGTTGACCGGCACGGTGATGGTCAGTACCACGACCACAGCGATGCCGAGACCGATGGCGGCCTGGATCTTCTTGGACACGGCAATAAAGGTGCACATGCCGAGGAAAAAGGCCAGCGCCATGTTCTCGATGAACACGGCGCGGATGAACATACTCAGGTAGTACTCCACTTACGCACCCTCCCTTGCCACCACGTGGGAGGCCAGCTTGAATTCCGGCTCCTCCACCTGCTCGGTCTTCCAGGCGCGCAGGGCCCAGATCAGCAGGCCGATGATGAAGAAAGCGCTGGGTGACAGCAGTAAGAGGCCGTTGGGGTTGTACCAGCCACCTTCGGTGACCAGCGGCAGCACCTCAACGCCAAACAGCGTACCGGCACCAAACAGCTCGCGGATAAAGCCCACCGTCAGCAGCACCACGCTGTAACCCAGGCCGTTGCCCAGCCCGTCGACAAAGCTCTCGAAAGGCGGGTTCTTCATGGCGAAAGCTTCGGCGCGGCCCATCACGATACAGTTGGTGATGATCAGCCCCACAAACACCGACAGCTGCTTGCTGATCTCGTAGGCCACGGCCTTGAGCACCTGGTCCACCACGATCACCAGCGAGGCGATAACCGTCATCTGCACGATGATGCGGATGTTGTTGGGAATCTGGTTGCGGATCAGGGCGATAGTCAAATTGGAGAACGCCACCACTGTGGTCAGCGCGATACACATTACCAGACTGACGCTCATTGATGTGGTAACCGCCAGCGCCGAGCAAATCCCGAGGATCTGCAGGCCGATTGGATTGTTGTTGAAAATCGGATCCGTGAGGGTTTTCTTCATCTCTGACATATCAGGCCTCCCCCGCCTTGAGGCTGGACAGGAACGGCCCGTAGCCGTTATCTCCCAACCAGAACTGCACCAAATTGTTTACACCTCGGGTGGTCAGAGTGGCGCCGCTAAGACCGTCCACCTTGTAGGCGGCCGTAGAGCTCTCTCTGTCAACGGAGCCCTTGATCACTTCGATCGCCACTTCCCCGTCGCGGTAAGCGAGCTTGCCGGGCCACAGGCTCTTCCAGCGCGGGTTGTCCACCTCGCCGCCCAGTCCGGGCGTTTCCTTATGTTCATAGAAGCCGATACCGACCACCGTCTGGATGTCACTTTCCAGCGCCAGGAAACCGTACATCTGGCCCCACAGACCGGCGCCGCGCACCGGGATGATGACGGTCTCGGGCTGGTCGGCGTCACCGACGATGTAGACCACGCCGACGTTTTCACGACGGCCGATCTTGGCGGTGTCTTGCTCGGAGCCGAGCGGGCTGGACCGGGATGGATCCTTGGCCGCCTGCACCTGGTCGAAGGCCTGCGGGTCCACCGCGTCGGTGAACTCTCCGGTGTCCATATTGACCGCGCGGGCGGTGATATTGGCAAACTGCTCCGATACCGGCACGCCGGGCTCCAGCAGCCCCGCCGCGGCGAGGATGTTGCGCTGCCGGTCTTCCTTCACATTGGCCTGCTGGGCGGGCTTGAGAATCACCGCCGCAGCCGAGACCAGTACCGAACAGACGATGCACAGCGCCAGGGCGACTCTGATGGTTTTACCAACGGTATCCTTCTTAGACACGGGCCAGCCTCCGCTTGATGTTCGACTGCACCACGAAATGGTCGATCAGCGGCGCGAACAGGTTAGCAAACAGGATCGCCAGCATAATGCCCTCCGGAAAGGCCGGGTTCACGACCCGGATCAATACCGTCATCACACCAATCAATACGCCGAACCAGATCTTGCCGATATTGGTCATGGCGGCAGACACCGGATCGGTAGCCATGAAGATCATGCCAAAGGCAAAGCCGCCCACGGTCAGGTGCCAGTACCAGGGCATGGCAAAGGCCGGGTTGGAGTCGCTGCCGATGGCATTGAACAGGGTGCTCAGGGCAAACATGCCGACAAACACGCCCAGCACGATGCGCCAGGCCGCCACGCGGGTGTAGAGCATCAACACACCGCCCAGCAGAATCGCCAGGGTCGAAGTCTCACCAATGGAGCCGTGGATGTTGCCCAGGAAGGTGTCCATCCAGCTCATCTGCGCCTGCAGCGCTTCCATGCCCTCGGAGGCCACGATCGACAGTGCGGTGGCACCGGTGTAGCCGTCGACGGCGGTCCATACCGCGTCACCGGAAATCTGCGCCGGGTAGGCAAAGTACAGGAATGCGCGGCCGGTCAGCGCCGGGTTGAGGAAATTCTTGCCGGTGCCGCCGAACACTTCCTTGCCAATCACCACGCCGAAGCTGATGCCCATAGCCACCTGCCACAGGGGCAGATCCGGTGGGCAGATTAGCGCGAACAGCACCGAGGTAACGAAGAAGCCTTCGTTTACCTCGTGGCCGCGCTTGATGGCAAACAGGATCTCCCAGCTGATGCCTACCAGAAAGGTGACGGCGTAGATGGGCAGAAAGTAAATCGCCCCGAAGATAAAGCAGTCGATCAGGCTGTTGGGATCAGTGGCGCCGAACAGATTGATCAGCGGTGCATGCCAGTCATTGATGCTACCGGCGCCTGCTTCCACCAGCGTGTTGGCGTGAAAGCCCAAGTTCCACATGCCGTAAAACATGGCCGGGAAGGTGGCCAACCACACGGTAATCATGATGCGCTTCAGGTCCACTCCGTCGCGCACGTGCGCGGTGGTACGGGTGGTCGACGATGGCGAGTACAGGAACGTGTCGAATACCTCGTACAGCGCGTAGTATTTCTCGAACTTGCCGCCTTCCTGGAAGTGGTGCTCGATGCTGTCGAAAAACTTCCGCATGAGATTTAACCCTCCTTCTCTATGCGCATGAGGTTGTCGCGAAGAATCGGACCGTATTCATATTTGCCGGGGCACACGTAGGTGCACAGGGCAAGATCCTCCTCTTCCAGTTCCAGGCAGCCCAGGGCCTGGGCCATTTCGGTGTCACCAACAATCAGTGCGCGCAGCAGCTGGGTCGGCAGTACGTCAAGGGGCATCACGTCTTCATAGGAGCCCACGGGTACCATGGCACGTTCGCTGCCGTTGGTGGTGGTGGTCATGTCCAGCAGCTTGTTGGGCATGAACTTACTCAAGTATATCGAGAGGTTGGAGTGCTTGTTGGCGCCCGGGGACAGCCAACCCAGCAGCTCGCGCTCGGTACCTTCCCGCAGCACGCTCACCTGCTGGTGATAGCGTCCCAGGTAGGAAGTACCGGACTGCACGCGGCGACCGCCGAGCACCGAGCCGGAGATAACGCGGTTGTTGCCCTCGGCCAGTTCACCGGCGCACAGGGCCTCAATGTCGGCACCGAGACGGGTGCGCAGCAGGCGCGGTTCGCGCACCTGCGGCCCCCCCAGGGCGATGACGCGTTCCGTATACAGGCGGCCGTCGAGGAACAGGCGGCCAATGGCAATAACGTCCTGGTAGCCAACCGTCCACACCGTCTTGCCGGGACCTACCGGGTCCAGATGATGAATATGGGTGCCAGCCAGGCCTGCGGGATGCGGACCGGCAAAACTTTCCACGCGAATGTTGTCTGCGCCGCCGGCAGGCACCTCGGCGCCAGGGCCGGTGCAGACGTAAACTTTGCCGGCCGTCAGCTTCGCCAGCAGGTCCTGGCCCAGAGCAAAGGCCTCGCCCTGCTCGGCGATAATGACTGCGGGTTCAGCCGCCAGCGGCTGGGTATCGATGGCGGTAATAAAAATGGCCGCGGGTTCGCTGTCGACTGCCGGCACCCTGCTGAAAGGCCGGGTGCGCAGGCCGGCCCACTGTCCGGATTGAATCAGCTGCTCGCGGATGCTGGCCGCTTCCAGGCCGCGGGCCGCGTCTGCGCTGTAGGCGGGAAATTGCTCAGCGTCCTCCACACCCTCGGCGACGTCGATCACCACCGACTGCAATACCCGGCGGGCGCCGCGGTTGATGGCGGAGACGGTGCCACCGGCCGGAGCCGTATAGCGCACGCCTGCAGTCTTCTTGTCGGTGAAGAGCAGCTGACCTAGTTTTACCTGGTCGCCTACCTGCACTTCCATGGTCGGTTTCATACCGACGTAATCGAAACCAACGACTGCCACAGCGCGGACTGAAGAGGCAGGCTTCGCCCCGTCAATCTCCTGCGACGGCCTGCCGGAAATTGGAATTTCCAGCCCCCGCTTGAGCTTTATCATTCGTTCTAGCCTGATTGTGAGTTGTAGCTGTTGTGTCGCTTGAAAAGCTGGCTCTTACAGCATCCCCGAGAGCCGCGCGCATTATACGGAATACCGCCCGTGATCGCCACGGTCAGCGCGGTTTAGCCGCTGATTTGTCTCAGTTTTTTCCGATCTGACACTGCGGGGAAAGTTTGCTTATTTCCAGCGAGCTGGAATTCAGCCATCTGTCCCGGAATCACCCAAAAAAAGTGGGGACAGACCACGCTCTTCATCGGAAAAGCGTGGTCTGTCCCCATTGTTCTCTCCGGATCTCAGACCTTCGCGGGGTACACCGCGTAGTGGACGTTGGCCATCTGTTCGAGAATGCGGTGCACCTGGCAGCTATAGCCGAACTCGTTGTCGTACCAGAAGTACAGCGTCGCGTGGGCGCCGTTAACGATAGTGGCCTCGGAATCGAACACGCAGGCGTGGCGCGAGCCCACGAAGTCCGTGGACACCACCTCCGGTGAGTTCGAGTAGTCGATCTGCTTGTGCAGCGGCGAGTGCAGGGCCATGCGGCGCAGGTACTCGTTGACTTCTTCGAGGGTGGTCTCGCGGCCCAGCGTCAGGTTGAGAATAGCCATGGATACATTGGGCGTGGGCACGCGGATGGCGTTGCCGGTGAGCTTGCCCAGTAGCTGCGGCAGCACTTTGCCCACTGCGGTAGCCGCCCCGGTCTCGGTCAGCACCATGTTGAGCGGCGCGCTGCGGCCGCGGCGATTCGCCTTGTGGTAGTTGTCGATCAGGTTCTGATCGTTGGTATAAGCGTGCACCGTCTCCACGTGACCGTGGAGGATACCGAATTCGTCATCCAGCGCCTTGAGCGGCGGAGCGATGGCGTTGGTGGTGCAGGAAGCCGCGGAAATCAGCTGGTCGTCGGCGGTAATCTCGTCGTTGTTGATACCGAAGACGATGTTTTTCATGTCGCCCTTGCCCGGCGCAGTGAGGATCACCTTCGACACACCTTTGGACTTCAGGTGCAGGCTCAGTCCTTCCACGTCGCGCCACATACCGGTGTTGTCGATAATGATCGCGTCGTCGATGCCGTACTCGGTGTAGTCGATCTGGTCCGGGGCATCGGCGTAGATCACTTTGATCTCGTTGCCGTTGGCGACAATGGAGCTGTGCTCCTCGTCGACCCGAATGGTGCCATTAAACGGCCCGTGCACCGAGTCGCGCTGGAGCAGCGTGGCACGCTTGACCAGATCGTTGGCAGCCTTGCCCTTGCGCACCACCACGGCGCGCAGGCGCAAGGTATCGCCGCCGTCAGCTTTCTCAACCAGCAGCCGCGCCATCAGGCGACCGATGCGGCCGAACCCGTACAACACCACATCACGGGGCTTGTCGATGGGCTTGGCATTGCTGCCAATCAGGTCGGCGACCTGCTGCTTGACGTACTTTTTGACGGACAGGCCCTGGGACTTGCCCTCGGTTTCGTAGCCCACCGCAATGCGACCCACATCGATATGGGCGGTGCCGAGATCCAGGCTCGCCAGTGCCTTGATCACCGGGTAGGTCTCTTTCTCAGACAGCTCGTTGCGCTCCACCTGCCGCACGTAGCGGTGGTCCTGCATGATGTCCAGCACCGAGCGGTTCACCAGCGAGCGGCCGTAGATGTAGGTTTTTACGGAGTTTTCACGGGACAGCTTGCCCACCAGCGGGATCATGGCCTCGGCCAGCGCTTCACGCTCCTTCCAGTCCTTGAAATAGTCGTCGGGACGGGGGCGCGTGCGTTCGGTAATCATGCTGTTCCTTCAGGTAGTAAAAGGGGGTCTGAAACGGGCGCGTATTATCGTCGCAGAAAGGGCCCAATTCAAGCGGTGAAGCCCGCCAAAATGCGGCCTTCCGAGGCGCCCAAAACGCCTCCCCCGGGGCCTCGGCTGCACACCAACTGGTGGCGCCCGGACAAGCTGGCTACAATAGCGCCCCTTTTCGTATCCAAACCTGTACCCGGAATGTTTCGCGACCTGCTGGACTCCCTGCCCTGGCCCCCGGCGCCCGCCTCCCGTACTGCCATCGGACCCGCCACCGGCAGTGCCCCGGCGCGCCTGATCACCGAACTGGCCGAACGGAGCAACTTCCAGCTGGTGATCACCCCGGACACCCAGAGTGCCAACAACCTGGTACGGGAGCTGGGTTTCTACCAGCGCGACCTGGAGGCCGGCGGTAAGGCGCTCGACGTGCTGTTGTTCCCGGACTGGGAAACCCTGCCCTACGACAACTTCTCACCGCACCAGGACATCGTGTCCGAGCGCCTGCACGCGCTCTACCACCTGCCGACCCTGAAACGCGGCTGTCTGGTAGTGCCGGTCTCCACCCTCATGCACCGCCTGCCGCCGCGGGAATACGTGAGCGGCAACAGCCTGGTGCTGTCGGTAGACCAGGAACTGGATGCGCTGGATTTCCGCCGCAACCTGGAACGCAACGGCTACCGCAGCGTCGACACGGTCTACGAACACGGTGAATTCGCACAGCGCGGCTCGCTGCTGGATATTTTCCCTATGGGTGCGAAAGCGCCCTATCGTATCGACCTGCTGGACGACCAGGTGGAATCCCTGCGCACCTTCGACCCGGAAACCCAGCGCACCATCGACAAAGTCGAGGACATCCAGCTGCTGCCGGCCCGGGAGTTCGCCCTCAGCCGCGAGGCCATACTGCGCTTTCAGCAGAACTGGTATGCGAGCTTCGAGGTGGATCACGACGCCTGTCCCATGTACACCGAAATCAGCGCCGGCCGCGCGCCCGGCGGCTGTGAATACTATCTGCCGCTATTCTTCGATCACTGCGACAGCCTGCTCGACTACCTGCCCGAGAACACCACCGTGGTGGCGCTGGGCGACCACCACAGCGCCGCCGGCCTGTTCTGGTCCGAGGTGGAAGATCGCTTCGAGGAATTCGGCATCGACCCGCGAAGGCCGCTGCTGCCGCCCCGGGAGGGCTTCATCCCTACCGAAGAGCTGTACCACGAGCTCAAGCGCTACGGCGTATTGGAGCTGCGCACCGACCCCAAGACACCGGTGCACCATGAGCTGGACCTGAAGTTCCCGCCGGACCTGTCGCCGGCCAATTACCAGGATTCACCGCTCGACCATCTCAGGGAGTTCATCCGCGAACACAACGCGCCGGTGCTGCTGTGCGCCGAGAGCGCCGGGCGCCGGGAAATCCTGCTGGAGTCATTGGCGCGGCACGAGCTGGCGCCGGTGCCCGCCGAAAGCTGGGACGAGTTTGTAAGCGGCGGCGCATCCCTGGGCATTACCACTGCACCCATCGATCGCGGCCTGTACCGCGGCCCCGGCCGCCCCACCCTGGTGTGCGAATCCCAGCTATTCGGTAACCGGGTGGCCCAGCGCCGACGCCGGGAAGACACCACTGCTGCCGCCGCCAACGCCTTCAAAAACATTAACGAGCTGCGACCCGGCGTGCCGGTAGTGCATATCGAACACGGCGTTGGCCGTTATCTGGGCCTGGAGGCCCTGGATGTCGACGACCAGCTCACCGACTTCATCACCCTGGAGTACGCGGGCGGCGATAAGCTCTACGTGCCGGTGGCCTCTCTGCACCTGATCAGCCGGTACACCGGCGCCGACCCGGATCTGGCGCCCCTGCACCGGCTGGGCAGCGACCAATGGGAAAAGGCGCGCCGCCGGGCCCGGGAAAAAGTCAATGACGTGGCCGCGGAGCTCCTGGAGATCTACGCCCGCCGGGAGGCCCGCGAGGGCTTCGCCTTCCCGGGGCCGGATGCCGACTACGAAAAGTTCAGCGCCGAGTTCCCGTTCGAGGAAACCCCGGACCAGGCGGAGGCCATTCACGCGGTGGAGGCCGACATGTCAGGTGGCGGCGTCATGGATCGGCTGGTGTGTGGCGATGTAGGCTTCGGCAAGACCGAGGTGGCCATGCGTGCGGCCTTCCTCGCCACCCGCGCCGGCAAGCAGGCGGCGGTGCTGGTGCCCACCACCCTGCTGGCCCAGCAGCACTACAATTCCTTCTCGGACCGCTTTGCCGACTGGCCGATACAGGTGGAGATGATTTCCCGCTTCCGCACCGGCAAGGAGCAGGAGGCGGTGATCAAGCGGGTGCGCGAAGGCCAGGTGGACATCCTTATCGGCACCCACAAGCTGCTACAGGCCGACGTGAAGTACGCCGACCTGGGCCTGCTGATAATCGACGAGGAGCACCGCTTCGGGGTGAAGCAGAAGGACGCCATCAAGGCGCTGCGCGCCGAGGTGGACATCCTGACCCTCACCGCCACGCCGATCCCGCGCACCCTGAACATGGCGTTGGGCGGCATGCGCGACCTGTCGATTATCGCCACGCCGCCGGCCAAGCGCCTGTCGATCAAGACCTTCGTGCGCGAGCACAACATCGCCCTGGTGAAGGAGGCGATCCTGCGGGAGACCCTGCGCGGCGGCCAGGTCTACTACCTGCACAACGAAGTGAAGACCATCGAAGAGGCCGCCCGCAAGCTGCGCGAGTTGCTGCCGGAGTTGAACGTGGGCGTGGCCCACGGCCAGATGCGCGAGCAGCAGCTGGAGCAGGTGATGCGCGCCTTCTACCATCAGCAGCACCACATTCTGGTGTGCTCGACCATCATTGAGACCGGTATCGACGTACCGAACGCCAACACCATCATCATCGACCGCGCCGACAAGTTCGGCCTGGCCCAGCTGCACCAGCTACGCGGCCGGGTGGGCCGCTCACACCACCAGGCCTACGCCTACCTGCTGTGCCCGCCGGCCTCGGCCATCACCGCCGATGCCGAGAAGCGCCTGGAAGCCATTGAGGCCGCGGGCGACCTGGGGGCCGGTTACCTGCTGGCCACCAATGACCTGGAAATCCGCGGTGCCGGCGAGCTGCTGGGCGAGGAGCAGTCAGGCCAGATTCAGAGCGTGGGCTATTCCCTGTATATGCGTATGCTGGAGCGCGCCGTGAAAGCCCTGCAACGCGGCGAGATTCCTGACGCCGACAGTGATATCGACACCCAGTCCGAGGTGAATCTCAGGCTGCCGGCGCTGATCCCCGAGGATTACCTGCCGGATATCAACACCCGACTGGTGCTTTACAAGCGAATTGCCGGCGCTGAGAGCGAGTCCGAACTCAAAGACCTGCAGGTAGAGATGATCGACCGCTTCGGCCTGCTGCCGACTCCGACCCGTAACCTGTTCAAAATTACGCAAATAAAACTGTTGGCGGAAAGCCTGGGAATTCAGAAAATTGATGCCGGAGACCGGGGCGGCCACATGGACTTCAACGACAAGACCCATGTGAACCCGCTGGCCCTGGTGAAACTGGTGCAGGCGCAGCCCGACCAATATCGACTGGTGAAAGGCAACCGGCTGCGTTTCGATATCGAGCTTGAGAATTTCGAGGAGCGGTTTTCATTCGTCAGCGACCTGCTGCAACACCTGGCAGACCAGGCCACCGAGGCCGCCGCTTGAGGCTGCTCGCTGGCCTGCTGCTGGCAGTGCTCGCGAGCACCGCGAGCGCCCAGAACGAGCCCGAGGAGTTCACCGACAACTGGTACCGGATCGAGCTACTGATCTTTGCCAACCGCGACCCGGAAGCGGCCCTGGCCGAGCGCTGGCCCCTGCTTCCGCAGCTTGCCTACCCGGAGGCCTGGCAGCACCTGGTAACCGGCGACCCACGTCAACCCGCCGACCGGCCTTTCCAACTAGTCACCATTGAAGACAGCGTTCCCGACCCGGCTATCGACCTGCTCTGGGAGCGCAGCATCGAGCAGCTCCGGCGCGAGTACCGCCAGAAACAACGGTTGCGGGCACCGGAGCTGGCGCTGATTCCGCTGGTGGCGATGGAAACGCCGCTGGATGTGCCGCGCCAGCGGGTTCTCTTGGCAGCACAGGCACGGGAAATGAACACCCAGCGCAGGCGCATCGAGGCCAGTGCCGGCCTCGAGGTGCTGATGCACCAGAGCTGGCTGCAACGCATCCCTTCCCGGGAGATCGCCCTGCCGTTGATCATCGACGGCCCGGTGCAGTTCGGCGACTACCCGGAACTGCAGGGTAGCGTGTTGTTCTACAGCGGCCGCTACCTGCATATTTCCACCGACCTGTGGCTGAACACGGCGGGCAGCTACCTCGACGCGGACTCCACTACCGCCGGCTGGAGCATGCCGCGACCGCCCCTGCCGGTGAGTCCGGACGATGAGTCGCCGGCGCCTTTCCGGGTAGAGGTGGGCGAGGACTGGTTTGCCGGCCTGGAACTGCCCCCCGCCTTGCCGGAGTACGAAGCGTTCGACGACGACGAAGTCGGCACGACCGACACGCGCAGCGGTATCAGCGTATTCATGCCGCCGCGACCGGACGCGTCGGAGCCGGACGCGGAACGGGAACCGCCGACCGCCGAGCCCGACCGGTTCCCGGGTGATGCCGATGCCGACGAGGAAGCCACGCGGGAACGCACCCACCCGCCGGCCACCGAAGCCGAGATGGAGGCCTTCCTGGCCCGGGCTGTTCACGACTATGAATTTCGACACGCGGTGCGTGTGGTCCAGCAGCGGCGCATGCGCAGCGGCGAATTGCACTACATAGACCATCCGCTGCTGGGGATCGTGGTCAAGATCAGCCGGCACGAGTTCCTGCCATTCACCAATCTCGACGAGTTCGAGCCCAATTAGTCGACCGGCGCCGACACCTTCATCACTCCATCATCACTTCATCATCACTTGATCAACACCAGCAACAATTCCGCCACCCGGGCGCTGCCCGCCTCCAGCACTTCGCTCATGGCTTCCAGGGTGATGGGTTCCGTACCGAGACCAGCAGCGGCGTTGACCACGATACACAGGCTGGCGTAAGGCAGTCCCAGTTCCCGGGCCAGGGCGGCCTCGGGCATGCCGGTCATACCCACCACATCGCAGCCGTCATTGGCGAGGCGGCGAATTTCCGCGGCAGATTCCAGCCGCGGACCCTGGGTGGCCGCATAGGTGCCAGCGCTATCGAGCTGAAGCCCCAGTGCGTTCCCGGCGGCGAGCAGCCGCTGGCGCAGACCCGCGTCATAGGGTTCCGTAAAGTCGACGTGCTCGAGTTCAGAGAGTTGGTCTGAGACCGGTGCACTGACACCGTCGCCATCGTAGTAGCTGTGTGCGCGGCCCCAGGTATAGTCCACCACCTGGTCCGGCACCACCAATCGCCCCGGTGGCATGGTCGGGTTGATGCCCCCCACGGCGTTGACGGCCAGCACCGCGTCGGCCCCCAGTTCTCGCAGCGCCCACAGGTTGGCCCGATAGTTAATGCGATGTGGAGGGATGCGGTGGGGCACCCCGTGACGTGCCAGGAACAGGCAGCGCCGGCCGTCCAGCCGCCCCTCCTGGACCGGGGCGGACGGGGCCCCGAACGGTGTTTGCAGGGCGTGCTCGGCCTCGGCCTGGAAACCCGCCAATGCCTGCAGGCCAGTGCCACCTATCACCGCCGTGGAAACCGGAACTGATTCACTCATTGGCAAGCTCCGTTATACAAAATTTTCATCTGCACCTTTCTGTTAATACCGAATGCCGCTTAAAAATCCAGGGGGCTCACGGGGGCCGCCAGCACTCGGTTTTTAAGCCTTTGAATTTACGGAAGAGTTTTTCCGCCTAGATCAAAAAACGCTTTAAAAATAAGGTTTTAGACCCTTTGCGCATAATGGACAGCCCGGGGCAGTTTGATATGTTTGCTCGTGCGAACACCCAACGGGAGAAATCGCGAGATGAAACTGCTCGGCCCTGCTGTCGGGGCCTGGTACAAGGATCTTCAATCCGGCGCCACCTTCGAAGTTGTCGCCTGGGACCCGGAAGCCCTCACTGTCGAAACCCAGCATATCGATGGGGAAGTCAGCGAGTACGACCTGGATTCCTGGCGTGAACTGCTGCTCGTCAGCGTGGAGGAACCTGAGGACTGGCGCAACCCCTATGAACTCGACGGGGAAGACTTCGCGGACCCCGACCTGCCCTTCCACCCGGAAGACTGGTCCGGCCCGCTGAACAACATCGAACCCGAGTTCATGAACGGAGTCGAGGACTTCTAGGTACCGGCCACCGTACCGCCTGCTCGACTACCGGGGCCCTCCCCGGTCACGGACTCTTTTGATGCGCCGCCTTGAACGAGGCAAATCATTTGCTTTTCAAGCGCTTGCGCGGCGTTAGACACTTGCGGTGGTGGTGTCGCACAGCTTGCCATCACCCGTTCACTGTATATAATCACAGCCACTGTATGAATAAACAGCTAGCTCCCTGCCGGCTGCACATCGCGGAGGTGTGACGTGGAAAAACTGACCCAGCGCCAGGAACAGGTGCTCGCCGTAATCCGGCAGTACATCGAGGATACCGGCTACCCCCCTACCCGGGCGGACATCGCCCGTGAACTGGGCTTCAAGTCCGCCAACGCCGCCGAGGAGCATCTCAAGGCCCTGGCCCGCAAAGGTGCGATCGAGATGGTGGCCGGCGCCTCCCGCGGCATCCGTCTGCCGGAATCCGAGGGTATCCCCATTGTCGGCCGGGTCGCCGCCGGCAGCCCGGTGCTGGCCCAGGAGCACATCGAAGACCACTGCGCCATGCCCGCCTCCTTCTTCAAGCCCGCAGCCGACTATTTCCTGCGGGTGCAGGGCGACAGCATGGTCGAAATCGGCATCTTTGATGAGGACCTGCTGGCCGTGCACCGCACCCAGGATGTGCATGACGGTGATATCGTCGTGGCTCGCATCGACAACGAGGTAACGGTGAAGCGGCTGAAGCGCGGCAAAGACCCGCAATTCCTTGAATTGCTTCCAGAAAATCAGGATTACCAACCCATCAAAGTGGACCTGGCTAACCAGGATTTCGCGATTGAGGGGATCAGTGTGGGTGTTTTGCGGCGCAGCTGATGCTGGCTTCTTCGCAGCGTGGGCTGTGAGGTTTCGGGGTATTCCAACGGGCTCCTGTCGAGCCCTTTACCGGTGCCTTTTATCGGTGCCTTTTACCGGCGCCAGGCCGCGCTGGCGCGCGCCGGGCCTAGTGCAGCACCCGGGGTTGCTGCGGCTCCACGGTTTCCTCGGTCACTTCGATTTCACCCTGGTCGGCCATCTGGGCCGCCGCCTGGATGCCGGCCTGGATCATCGCCCGGGCCACCTCCAGAGTACCGTCCATCAGGTATACCCGGGACTCTTCAGAGAACTGGATAACCACCAGCGGCTCGCCGTCTTCGTCGGAGCGCTGCAGGACAATATCACCGTTGGGCATTTCTACGATTTCAAGCAGGGATGAGGACACTCAATACCTCGTTCTAGGTGGGTCCGGTTACAGTCTAACAACTACCACTCGTCGAGACCATGGCCCATCTGGTCGATGAGGTCGGCCAGGGAATCGTGCCACTGGGACAATTCGGCCTGGCTCCATGACTGCTCGGCCACCGCCAGCAGGTTGCCGCTGGATGCTACGCTGCGTGTGCGCTCAGGCGGCGCCAGCAGGGCCGCCAGCCAGCCCTCCCCTTCCAGGCGTGCCAGCTCCACCAGCTCTCCGCGCCGCGGATTCGAGCGGCCGTAGCGGCTTTCCAGCTGGTCGATGCTGGTGGGCGGCTCCGCCGGCAGTTCACTGACCTCTGCCAGTTCCAGCAGGAACCAGCCGTAAGCCTCCAGCAGGTGGCGGCGTACCGCCAGGCCCACCGCCTCCAGTACCCGGGCAGCGGGCAACTCTTCCCGGGCCAGTTCGGCGCCGAGCATACGGATCAGAATAGCGGCGTGGTAGAGCTTCTGGTTGGCGAGGCTGCGGGCGCTGCTCACGGGCTCAGGACCCGCTGCTGCCCGCGGCTTTCTTGCTGGGCGCCTTCTTCTTGGCGGCTTTCTTGCGAGGGGCCTTCTTCTTCGCTGCTTTCTTTTTGGGAGCGGGCACTTCCGCATTCCACTTGCCGCCGTCGTAGAAGGCGCGCCAGCCGGTAGCTTTGCCGTCCATCTCGGTCATCAGGTACTGCTCTTTGGTCTTGCGGCTGTAGCGAATCTGGGTGCGGTTGCCGCCGTTGTCCTCCACCGGCCCGGAGAACAGGAACGCGTACTTGGGATCGATTTCGTCCTTGTGGGGCAGCAGCTCGTCCAGGAACGGCGCCCGGGTCTCGCGGTTGCGCGGGAACTGGCTCGCGGCCAGGAACAGGCCTGCCGCCCCGTCGCGCAGCACGTAGGTATCTTCAACCTTTTCACAGGTCAGCTCCGGCATCGGCACCGGGTCCATCTTGGGCGGCGCCGGCTCGCCGTTGCGCAGCAGCTTGCGGGTGTTCTTACAGTTCTCATTGGTGCAGCCGAAATACTTGCCAAAGCGGCCGGTCTTAAGCTGCATATCCGAGCCGCACTTGTCGCACTCGATGATCGGGCCGTCGTAGCCTTTGATGCGAAAGCTGCCGTGTTCCACCTCGAAGCCGTCGCAGTCGGGGTTGTTGCCGCACACGTGCAGCTTGCGCTTCTCGTCGATCAGGTAGCTGTCCATCGCCGTGTTGCACTTCGGGCAGCGGTGCCGCTCCCGCAGCTGGCGGGATTCCGCTTCTTCGTCGGCGTCTTCGCTGATGGCTTCGTCGCCGGGCACCAGGTTCATGGTGTTCTTGCAGCGTTCCTTGGGGGGCAACGCATAGCCGGAGCACCCCAGAAAAACTCCCGTGCTGGCAGTGCGGACCTGCATCGGGCGACCGCACTTATCGCAAGCGATGTCGGTCATCGTGGGCTCGTTGGCCCGCATGCCGCTCTCTTCTGCCTCTGCCTGGGCCAATTTGGCGCTGAAATCGGCGTAGAAATCATCCAGCAACTGGTGCCAGGCGAGGTTTCCTTCCGCCACCTCGTCGAGGTGCTCTTCCATCCCGGCGGTGAAACCGTAGTCCAACAGGTTGGGGAAACTCTCCTGCAGGCGCTCGGTGACAATGTCGCCCATTTTCTCGGCGTAGAAGCGCTTGTTCTCAAGCCTCACGTAGCCGCGATCCTGGATGGTGGAAATGATCGAGGCGTAGGTCGAAGGGCGGCCGATGCCGCGCTTCTCCAGTTCCCGCACCAGGCTGGCCTCGCCGTAGCGCGGCGGCGGCTTGGTGAAGTGCTGGCTCGGGTCCAGCTTGACCAGTGTCAGGCCGTCATCTTCCTTGAGATCCGGCAGCTCCACGTCTTCGCCGCGTTTGCCCGCTACCGGCTGCACCGCGGTGAAGCCGTCAAACTGGAGAATGCGGCCCTTAGCCGTCATCTCGTAGTTACCGGCCGCCACCGTCACCGTGCTGGACAGGTAGCGGGCAGGAGTCATCTGGCAAGCCACGAACTGGCGCCAGATCATCTCGTAGAGGCGCTCGGCGTCTCTCTCCATGCCCTGCAGCGCGGATTGCTTGACGTTCACGTCCGATGGGCGAATCGCCTCGTGGGCCTCCTGGGCGCCGTCCTTGGAGCTGTAGCGGTTGGGCTGCTCCGGCAGGTAGTCGGCCTTGAAGTTGCTGCTGATGTAGTCGCGGCAGGCGGCTACCGCGTCCTGGCTCAGGTTGGTGGAGTCGGTCCGCATGTAGGTGATGTAGCCGGCCTCGTAAAGGCGCTGGGCCAGCATCATGGTCTTTTTCACGCTGAAGCCGAGCCGCGTGCTGGCAGCCTGCTGCAAGGTCGAGGTGATATAGGGGGCCGGCGGCTTGGAACTGGTGGGCTTGTCCTGGCGGGACGCAACCTTGTAGCCCTGGCCTTCCAACGCCGCCACCGCGGCCATGGCGCCGGCTTCGTTATTGGGGCGGAATTTCTCACCCGCCTCGCGCACCACCTGGAAGCGCACCTCCTTGCCCTTGCCTTCCTTGAGGTCGGCGTGCAGCTCCCAGAACTCTTCCGGGATGAAAGCGTGAATCTCGCGCTCGCGCTCCACCAGCAGCTTAACAGCCACCGACTGAACGCGGCCGGCAGACAGGCCGCGGGCAATCTTGGCCCACAACAGCGGCGAGACCATGTAGCCCACCACCCGGTCCAGGAAGCGCCGTGCCTGCTGGGCGTTTACCCGGTCGGTGTCCACCTCACCAGGTTCTTCGAAGGCGGCCTTGATAGCGCGCTTGGTAATTTCGTTGAACACGACACGCTTGTAGCGATCGGCATCGCCGCCAATGGCTTCCTGCAGATGCCAGGCGATGGCCTCACCCTCTCGGTCGAGGTCGGTGGCCAGGTAGATGGCGTCGGCGTCTTTGGCGAGCTTCTTGAGCTCCTCTACCACCTTTTCCTTGCCGGGCAGAATCTCGTAATGGGCCTGCCAGTCCCGCTCCGGGTTGATGCCCATGCGGCGAATCAGCTGCTCGCGATTCTTCTTGGCCCGGTGCGCCGCCTTCTCTTCCGGATTCATCTTGCGGGTAATGGCGGCCTGGCGGGCCCGCTCCTTGGGGTCCACGGGCTTGCTGCTGCCGGCGGTAGGCAGGTCGCGAATATGCCCGACGCTGGACTTCACCACGTAGTCCGAGCCCAGGTATTTGTTGATCGTCTTGGCCTTGGCGGGGGATTCGACGATGACCAGTGATTTACCCATACATTCCTTGCATCAGGTGGGCCGGAGCATCACCGGCCACGAAAAGGCGACATATATAAGTCCTCAACCCAGCGCGGTCAAGAACAACCCCATGCTTTACCAACTTCGTCCCAGTAATCCGCGCAACACCCGGGCGATGGTTTCGACATCCTCCCGGGTACCCTGTTCGTCCCAGTTTACGCCCACTCCTTCGCGATCCTCCCGCACCGCCAGCACCCCGCTGGGCAGCGGCTCCAGGGCCGCCAGCCGCTCGGCGTTCCAGTGCCCCGCCGTTTCCTGCCAGCCCGAGCCGGCCGGCGCCAGTGTGGCGGGCAGGACCTGGGTATCACCGCGCTGGCGCCGGCAGCCATAAAAAATGCGCTGGCTGCCGTCCTCCGCGTTCTCCAGCTTGACGTACAGCCCGGCGCTCGCGGCGGCCTGGCGCAGCTCCGCCAGCTGCCGCTGGCGCTTGCTCGGCATCATGTTGAGCAGCGGCGACAGGGCGATCACGATGATCAGAAGGATCAGCAGGTAGGACATTGACGCAGAACAGGGATTCCCTTTTTCATACTATGCTATAACGAAAAATAATCGAACCGAGCTACTAAAGCTCGCGAACCAAGGGAGCACACCATGTCCGGCACTGCCTACAAGACCCTATTGATGGCCGTGGATCTAAGTGATGAATCATCCGATGTCGCCCAGCGCGCCGCCGCCCTGGCCTCTGCCAACGATGCCACGCTGCACGTGATTCACGTCATTGAGCCTCTTAGCTTTGCCTACGGCGGCGACATCCCGATGGATTTTTCCGGCATCCAGGAGGAGATCCACCAGCAGGCCAAGCAGCAGCTTGCAAGCTTCGCCAGCGACTGCCATATTCCCGAGGAACGCCAGCACATCGTGCTGGGCCGGCCTGAGGTGGAAATCCACAATATGGCCGAGGAAGTAGGCGCCGACCTGATCGTGGTAGGCAGCCACGGACGCTACGGCCTGGCGCTGTTGATGGGCTCCACCGCCAACGGCGTACTGCACGGTGCCACCTGCGACGTGCTGGCGGTGCGAGTAGGTATCAAGGACAAAGACTAGGCCAACAGGCGGGCGAGGTCATCGGCGTTGAAGGGCCAGTCCAGCTCGGCGCCGGTGTCGGGACGGGCCACCACCGGGATGCGCTCGCCGTAGCGCGCGAACAACTCGTCCGACTCGGCGATATCATCCACCGCTACCAGCAGACCCTGCTGCTCCACCAGCGGCAACAGCTGGGCCTCGGCCAGCTCGCACAGGTGGCAGGCGCTGGTGCTGTAGAGCACCAGGTCAGGCTCTCGCATCGACTCCCTTCCCGGGCCCTCTGCGCAGGTATTGATTTCCACGCCGGGCCCGCAGTAAACTCAAAAGTTCAATAATTTATACTAATAAATCAGCCCGCCAGCGGCTCCCGTTTGCCTCCGCGGGCTCAGGAAGTTAACGCTATGGCTCTGTTTTCACAACCCACCGCCCGCGCCCTGGCCATCCTCGACCTGCTGATGGCCAACCCCCACCAGGCTTTCGGTCTGACCGAGATGACGCGCCGACTCAATCTCAACAAGGCCACCTGTCACGCCATCCTGACCACCATGGCCACCTATGGCTTCCTGGTGCAGCACCCCAAGACCAAGGCCTATCGCCTGGGGCCCAGCATCATTGCCGCTGGCAATGCCGCCTTCGTGCAGTTCCCGGTGCTGGAATACGCCCGCCCTGCACTGGAATCCCTGGAGCAGGACCTGGATGTGGGGTTTGCCGTGACCGGCCGTTCCAAGCCCCACCTGGTGCTGCTCGCCCTGTACGGCAAGGCCAGCCACCTGATCGACAACTTCCAGCTGGGTCTGCGGCTGCCCAATATCGCACCCATAGGCGCCTGCTTTACCGCCTGGTCGCCGGCCAAGCATCTGCAGGCCTGGCTCGACGCCGCCCACGAGGCCTACGGCGGCTACGATGAAAAGCTCGACCAACGGCTGCGCATGTCAGTGATCGGCATTCGCGCCCGCGGCTACGAGGTGGTGCTGAAAACCCGCGCCGAGGCCGCCCTGCACGAGGACCTCAGGCAAATTCAGGAGAACTGGAATCTCGCCGACCTGGAGGAGGTCACCGCCACTTACCAGCGTGCCCTGTGCGACGAGCAGGTGCACCTGGACCGTATCGACCCGCGCGCCCGCTACGAGGTGAGCACGATCAACGTTCCGGTGTTCGCCCAGCGCAAGCTGCCGGCCCTCTGCTTTGCAGCGGGCTCCTTCGAAAAGCCCGTCACAGGCGCGGAGATCGAGCATATCGCCGAGCGCATCCGCGCCGCTGCCAACGAAGTGGCGGCCGTGGCCGAGCAGCACGCACCGCAGGAGGACGACCACTAGGACCTATGGCCGGTTTTTTCGACCAGGTCCTCACGGTATACGGACGCAAACCCGCACTGGAGGTGCTGCAGGACGCAAGCCTCACCTGCTACCGACTGCATTTCGCCGACAGCAACAAGCCCGCCGCCATCCTCGAACAGATGCGCGAACTGGCCCGGCAGCGCGATATCGAAATCCTGGTCCACAGCAAGCGGGAGCTATCCCGCATCTCGAGAAAGGGCAGCCAGGACCAGGGCGTGGCAGTCGACGTGCACTGCCCGGTCTTTTCTTCCCTGGACGACTTCCTGGCGAAGGACACCGGCGCCCCACTGCGTCTGCTGGCCGCCGACGGCATCACCAATCCCCAGAACGCCGGCATGCTGGTGCGCTCCGCCGTTGCCGGCGGCATCGACGGTATTCTCTGGCCCCGTGAAGGCAACGCCGCCCTCGGCCCGCTGGCGGTCAAAGCCAGCGCCGGTACGCTCTTCAAAGCCCCCCTCGTCCGCTGCCGCGACCTCCCCGACGCCCTCGGCGCCTGCCAGCAACAGGGCTTCCAAGTCTGCGTCCTCGACGGCAACGCCGAACGCTCCCTGTTCGACGGCTCCCCCGGCGACCGCGTCATCTACGTCCTCGGCAACGAAACCGACGGCCCTTCAGACGCGGTCACGGCCCTGGCGGACGAACAACGCCGCATCCCCATGCAGAACGGCGTTGAATCCCTCAACGTTGCTGTCACTGCCGCGCTGATTGCCTATCTGACTGCTGGGTAGGTCGGGTTTCGTGCCAGCCCCGAAGCGTCGATGTGGTGGCTATTGCCAGCACGGTCGCTAGCTAATTTTTGGCTTTCTGGGGATTGCACCGGAGTCGAGGGCTTCTGTGGTTTCTAGTGGTGTGTTCGGTGCGCCCTGAAGGTGCTGGCAATAGCCACCACACCGCCGCTTCACCGTTTTGCCACTACTCAGGCCTGGGGATGCCGACTGATGGCCTGCTCTTTGCGATCTGCGTGGCAACAGAGTTTTTAAGAGGGGTTCTCAGTGGATAAGGGGGTTACGAGCCCTCCCGCAACACCTCACTTCTAGCGTGAGGTTGCGGACACCTCCAATATAGGAATTCACCTTGATGCGAAGAGGTGACGGTGCGGATGCTGTTGCAGGCACCTTCAGGGCGCGCCAGACAAACTGCTAGAAACCACAGAAGCCCTCGACTCCGGTGCATTCCCAAGAAACTTAGAAGCGGCTAGCGACCGTGCCTGCGGCAGCGTCCGCGCCGGCACCTCGCTCGAGGGCACCAACACAATCCGAAAACAAGCAGTGTCAGGGCGATGCAAGAGGTGACGGTGCTGAGGCTACTCCCAGCACCTTCAGGGCGCGCCAGATCAGCCCCAAGAAACCGCAGACGCCCTCGACCTACGGAGCTCCAGACCAGCCTACTTGGAAAGGAACGACATCCCTTCTTCGAGGCCCTTCAGTGTCAGAGGATACATCTTGCCGTCGACAAGCTGGCGGGTCATGGAGACCGACTGGGTGTACTCCCATTCGTCTTCCGGCACCGGGTTGAGCCAGATGACCTTGTCGTAGACGTCCGTCAGCCGTCGCATCCAGACCTCGCCGGCCTCCTCGTTCCAGTGCTCGACACTGCCGCCCGGCTGGGCGATCTCGTAGGGCGACATCGACGCGTCGCCGACGAAGACGACTTTGTAGTCGTGGCTGTACTTATGCAGCACGTCCAGCATCGGCGTGCGCTCGGTGTGTCGGCGGATGTTGTTCTTCCACACCGACTCGTAGATGAAGTTGTGGAAGTAGAAGTACTCCAGGTGCTTGAACTCCGTCCGGGAGGCCGAGAACAGCTCCTCGCAGACCTTGATATGCGGGTCCATAGAGCCGCCCACGTCCAGGAACAGCAGCACCTTCACCGCGTTGTGGCGTTCGGGCACCATCTTGATGTCCAAAAGGCCGGCGTTGCGCGCCGTGGAGCTGATGGTGTCGTCCAGATCCAGTTCCTCGGTAGCGCCGGTGCGGGCGAACTTGCGCAGGCGGCGCAGGGCGATCTTGATATTGCGGGTGCCCAGTTCCACCGAATCGTCGAGATTGGCGAAGTCGCGCTTCTCCCAAACCTTTACCGCCTTCTTGTTCTTGCCGTTGGGACCAACCCGGATACCTTCCGGGTGGAAGCCCTCCTGACCGAAGGGTGAGGTGCCGCCGGTGCCGATCCACTTGTTGCCGCCCTGATGGCGCTTTTTCTGCTCCTCGAGTCGCTGCTTGAATTCCTCGATCAGCTTCTCGAGGCCGCCGAGGGATTCAATCTTGGCCTTGTCCTCGTCACTCAGGTTGTTCATGAATTCACTGCGCAGCCAGTCGTCGGGGATCAGCGCCTCGATAATGTCATCGAGGGCTTCCAGCTCCTGGAAGTGCAGGCCGAAGGCGCGGTCGAAGCGGTCGAAATACTTCTCATCTTTCACCATGCAGGTGCGTGAGAAGTAGTAGAAGTCGTCCATATCGGCAAAGGCCACACGCTGCTTGAGGCCCTCGAGCAGGGTCAACAGTTCGGTGGTGGTGACAGGGACGCCCGCGTCGCGCAAGCCGTGAAAAAAGTTAATCAGCATGGCAACAAGGCCCCTACTGGTTCATTTCCCGGCGGTGCATGAAGGCCAGGCGCTCCAGCAGGTGGACGTCTTGCTCATTCTTTAGCAGCGCCCCGTACAGCGGCGGGATGGCCTTGGTGGGATCGCGCTCCTTGAGGATCTCATCGGGAATGTCGTCGGCCATCAGCAGCTTGAGCCAGTCGATCAGCTCGGAGGTAGAAGGCTTCTTCTTCAGGCCGGGAATACTGCGCACGTCGAAGAACACTTCCATGGCTTCCTGTACCAGGTCTTGGGTGACGTTCGGGTAATGTACCGCCACGATCTCCCGCATGGTGTCGCGGTCCGGGAAATTGATGAAGTGGAAGAAGCAGCGGCGCAGGAAGGCGTCGGGCAGCTCCTTCTCGTTGTTACTGGTGATGACGATGATCGGGCGGTGCTTGGCTTTGATGGTCTCGCCGGTCTCATAAACGAAGAACTCCATGCGATCCAGTTCCACCAGCAGGTCGTTGGGGAACTCGATGTCGGCCTTGTCGACCTCGTCGATCAGCAGCACTACCTGCTCGTCGGAGTCGAAGGCCTCCCAGAGCTTGCCGCGCTTGATGTAGTTGGCAATGTCGTGGACCTTTTCTTCGCCGAGCTGGGAGTCGCGCAGGCGGGAGACGGCGTCGTACTCGTACAGGCCCTGCTGGGCCTTGGTGGTGGACTTGATATGCCACTGGATCAGCTTCATGCCCAGGGCGTCGGCCACCTCCTCCGCCAGCATGGTCTTGCCGGTGCCCGGCTCGCCCTTGATCAACAGCGGGCGCTGCAGTGACACCGCGGCATTGACCGCCATGCGCAGGTCTTCGGTCGCGACGTATCGCTCGGTACCTTCAAACTTCATCGGTTGTTTTCCCTCTCAAAAAATGACGTGCCAGCCTACCCACTGGTACGTATCGAATCAAGAAACAGCTTGTTGGGGCCTATTCCGCCGCAGGCGCTCTGCGCAGCATCCGCACGGCCAGCCAGCCCAGCAGACACAGCGCCAGGGCCATGCCCAGGGCTATCAGTAGCGAGCGCAGCGGCCGGGCAGCGGCCTCGGTGCCGCTGGTGAGCAGCTCAAAGAAAGTGACGAAGATCGCCGGCGCCCAGGTAGTAACGTCTGCCGCAGGATGAGCCGGGGTCAGCGCCAGCGCCGCCAGGATTAGCGCCAGCGACAGGCGCCAGCCATGGGACAGGCGCGGGCCCACCCATAGGTACAGGATCAGCAGCGCGGCCAGGGTGGCGCCGGCATAGGCCAGCCAGGCGCTCTGGTAACTCTCAGGAGATAACATCTACTCTACCCACTGAATAATGTGTTCATCGTAACCGTCAGGGTGCACAAATTCATCCGACACCGCGCGGCCGCGGATACTAACTCCGGCCTCGTGCACCGTGTCACGGCTACCGCTGACCAGAGGGTGCCAGTCGTACAGCGGCTTACCCTCCGACAGCAGCCGGTAGGCGCAGGTGGCGGGCAGCCAGTGCAGGGCCGCCACGTCGTGGCGCTTCAGGTCTATACAGTTGGGCACTAACTCGCTGCGGCGCGGGTAATCGCTGCAGCGGCAGCTCTCCTCCACCAGGTACCGACAGCGCACACCGGTGTAGTACACCTCACCGGTGTCCTCGTCCTCCAGCTTGTGCAGGCAGCAGCGGGCGCAGCCGTCGCACAGCGATTCCCACTCCGCGTCGCTCATCTCCGCCAGGGATTTCTGTTCCCAGAACCGTTCCATGACTCAGGCGCCGCGGCGCAGCTCCTCGGCGCTGGGCGGCATTTGCAGGTAGTAGCCGCGCTCGTCGATCTGCGCCACGACCTCGCCGGCATCGGCCCGGGCCAGCTTGCGGCTGCCGTCGAGATTCAGCAGCATGATCGGTTCAGGCTCGCCAAATTGGGCCAACAGGGCCTCGGGCACCCGTTCCAGGCCCTCAGCCTTGCTGACGTACAGGTACATCTGTTCCTTGCGGGGGCTTCGGTAAACCTGACACAACACCCTTCAGCCCTCCACGCCGACCAGTTCGAGCAGCGGCTCCACCAGTGCCTGCTGGCGCCAGCCCGACCAGCGCGAGGGGCGCTCCACCGCCTCACCATTGGCGAGGCGCACCATCAGTTCGTAATCCTTGGCCGGCAGCAGCACTTCGGGCTCCACCTGCCAGTCCCGGGCGAGGTCGGCGGCGGCTTGCTTGAGCTTTTTCAGTTCGTCGCGCTGGCTGTTGTCCAGCGGCTTGTCCAGCGGCGGCGGCAGTTCATCGTCCTCCAGGGTGCGCGCCTGATCGATCAACTCCAGCAGCACCTCACCCTGCTTGCGCACCACTGCCTGCGGCATGTCCGGCACGCTGCGCAGCTCGCCGCTACTGGTGGGCAGGCGCTGGGCCACGCTCAGGCAGACCTTATCGGCCAGAATCCAGCTTTTGGGCTTGTCCAGCCGGCGGGCGCGCTCATCGCGCCAGTCGCAGACCAGGGCCAGGGCGGCTAGCTGGCGTGGCTTCAGCTTCCAGGCCGACTTGACCCGGGTGTGCGAGGGCGCCGGCGGGGCGGTGGCCTCGGCGGCCGCCATGGCGCCGTCCTCCAGCACCCAGTCTGTGCGCCCGCTGGCGTCCAGTGTGTCCCGCAGATGCCTGTACACCGGCAGCAGCGGGATGACGTCGGCAGCGGCATAGTCGAGCTGGGAATCGCTGAGCGGACGCCTCAGCCAGTCCGAGCGGGTTTCCCCCTTGGCCAATTCCAGGCCGCTGACCCGCTCCACCAGGCCGCGGTAGCCCAGGCTGAAGCCGAGGCCGGCAAAAGCCGCCGCCCGCTGGGTGTCAAACAGCGGCAGCGGCTGGGCGCCCAGGTACACCTGGAACACTTCCAGGTCTTCACTGGCGGAGTGCAGCACCTTGACGAGGTCAGGATTTTCAAACAGAGCCCGCAGCGGTCCGACATCGGCGACGGCCAGCGGGTCGATCAGCCAGGCCTGGTCGGGCTCGCCGGGAAAGCACAGCTGGACCAGGGCCGGCTGCGGGTAGTAGGTGTCCCGACGCATGAACTCGGTATCGACAATCACCGCGTCATCCGCGGCGAAGCGCTCAATCAGTTCTGCCAGCGCCTGGTCGTCTGCAATCAGTTGGTAATTCATCCTACTCCATGAGTTTACGGCCGCTGAAGGCATGGGCCAGGGTGCTGCCGTCCACGTATTCCAGTTCCCCGCCCAGCGGCACTCCGTGAGCGATGCGGCTGATGCGAATGCCCTCACCGCGCACCAGCTCAGACAGGTAGTAGGCTGTGGCCTCACCTTCCACCGTGGGATTGGTGGCGAGAATCAGCTCGGTGACGCCGTCGCGTTCAATGCGCTGCTTGAGGATATCGAGGCCGATGTCTTCCGGGCCGATACCGTCGATGGGCGACAGGTGGCCCATCAACACAAAATAGAGGCCGCGGTAGCTGCCGCTCTGCTCCACCGCCACCACGTCGGCAGGGGATTCCACCACACAGATGGTGGCGCGGTCACGGCGGGTATCGGCGCAAATGCTACACAGCTCCTGCTCGGTAAAGTTGCGGCACTGGCGGCAATGGCTGACCCCTTCCATGGCCTCGGCCAGGGCCCGGGACAGGTGCACCCCGCCCTCGCGGTCGCGCTCCAGCAAGTGCAGGGCCATGCGCTGGGCCGTCTTGCGACCGACTCCGGGCAGGCAGCGCAGGCTCTCGACCAGCTGCTCGATCAGTGGACTGAAACTCACAGGCGCTGACTCAGAACGGCATCTTGAAGCCGGCCGGCATGAGGCTTCCCAACATATCCTGGTTGCTGGCCTCGACTTTCTTGACCGCGTCGTTGACCGCCGCGGCCAGCAGATCCTCGAGCATTTCCTTGTCTTCACCCAGCACGCTGTCGTCCACCTGGACGCGGCGCACGTCGTAGCGCCCGGTCATGATCACCCGGACCAGACCGGCGCCGGCCTGCCCCTCGAATTCGCGGTTCGCGGCTACTTCCTTAGCCTCCAGCATCTTCTGCTGCATTTCCTGGGCCTGTTTCATCAGGTCGTTAAGACTGCCTTTCACGGGTCACCTCAGTGTTTGGTCGGTGTGACCGAGTCCCGGTCGATGCTGCCCTCGAAGCGATCCAGCAGCAGCTTGACCCCGGGATCGGACTCTATGGATTCCAGTGCCTTGGCCCGGCGCTCTTCTAGCAAGCGGTGGGCTCGCTGAGCCGGCGTTTCATAGCGGGGTGAGCCGGGCTCGATTTCCACCCTGAATTCCCGCTCGAAGTACTTGCCCAACGCGGCGGCGATGCGCTGACCGTGGGCCTCGTTGTAGAGTGAGGCGTTGCTCTCGTCGAGAATGAACCAGGCGCGGTCGCCGTCGACCTGCCGGAGTTCACAGTGGGACGCGACATTATAAACAAGCCCCACCAGCCCCAGGCGATCCAGCAGGTCCGGCCAGCGGGCGGGTTCCAGGGGCAGCCGCTCGCCCGCTGCTGCTCGCTCTGAGGCCGGCGGTTCAGGCGCGGCCGGCTCGGGTGTCGCCGGCTGGTCAACTGCGGGCTCTGGTGCGGGAGCCCGAGGCTCAACAGATTTCGTGGGCTGCGGCTGTCCGGACCGCGCGAGCTGCTCGCGAATTGCCGCCACGGGCTCAGAAGCGGGCGGAGGTGCCGCCGACTGCGGCGAGGTCACCGCCGGCTCAGGCGCGGCCGGCTCAGGCGCGGCCGGCTCAGGCGCGGCCGGCTTAGGCTTTTTTGCCGCAGCGGCCACCTCGGGGCCGCGCTCTTCGAGGTCCTCTGCGGCAATGCTGTCATCGAGCACCGCAGCAGGGCGAAAGGCCACCATGCGCAGCAGCACCATTTCCATGCCGCTGCGGGGGTCAGGGGCCAGCCCCAGGTCGCGTTTGCCGGTGACGGCAAACTGGTAGTAAAGCTGCACATCTTCTGCAGTCAGCTGGCCGGCGTACTGGCGCACCTGCTCGGCATCGCCGAGACTGTTGTCCACCGCGTCGGGCACGGCTTGAGCCACAGCCACCCGGTGCAGCAATGATGCCAGCTCATCCAGGGTGCCGGCGTAGTCCGGCGCGTGCTCGGACATGGCTTCCACTGCAGCGAGCGCGGCGGCTGCGTCCTGGGCGGCCACGGCCTCAAGAATGCTGTACACAAAGCTGAGGTCCACAGTCCCCAGCATGTTGCGCACCTCGGTCTCGGTCAGCTTGCCGTTGCCGAAGGCCACCGCCTGGTCAGTCAGGCTCAGGGCGTCACGCATGCTGCCTTCCGCAGCCCGGGCCAGCAGCCACAGGGCCGGCTCTTCAAAGCTGACCATTTCCTGTTCGAGCACTGTCTTCAGGTGGCCCACAATCAGCTCTGGCGACATATTCTTGAGGTTGAACTGCAGGCAGCGCGACAGCACCGTAGCCGGCAGCTTCTGCGGGTCGGTGGTGGCCAGCAGGAACACCACGTGGGGTGGCGGCTCCTCGAGAGTTTTCAGCAGCGCATTGAAGCTGCTGGTGGAGAGCATGTGCACCTCGTCGATCAGGTACACCTTGTAGCGGCAGCGGGTGGGCGCGTACTGCACGTTTTCCAGCAGTTCCCGGGTGTCCTCCACCTTGGTGCGGGAGGCGGCGTCCACCTCGATGAGATCAACGCTCCGCCCCTCGGCAATCTCCAGACAGGAGCTGCAAGTCCCGCAGGGTTCGGAACTGACCCCCACCTCGCAGTTGAGGCACTTGGCCAGGATGCGCGCCACGGTGGTCTTGCCGACCCCGCGGGTGCCGGTAAACAGGTAGGCATGGTGCAGCCGATCATGGTCCAGGGCATTGATCAGCGCCTGCAGCACATGCTCCTGCCCCACCATCTCGCGGAATACTCTGGGACGCCATTTCCTGGCCAGAACCTGATGCGACATAAAGCCTAAACGTACGAATCCGAAAACCGCAAAGAATACACCAATGGACGAGAAGCCTCACACCAATCCTCTCCCTCTCGTGGTGTTTTGAGCTTCGAAGCGAGACGTCGGTGCGGGCACCATGGCCAGCACGGTCGCTAGCCGAGTCAGAGATTCTGGGGACTTCACCGGAGTCGAGGGCTTCTGCGGTTTCATGTGTTTGGTCTGGCGCGCCCTGAAGGTGCTGGACATGGTGCCCGCACCGCCGCCTCTCAGATCGCAGTCAATTCATGAATAGGTGGGTGTCGGAGGATTGGGAGAGGCGGAACGTGGTCGAAAAGCCTGCGAGTCCCAGGCACCGGCGTTAGAAAAGAAGAACACCGAACCACCGGCAATCCAGCTTTCCGGAGCACAAATAGTGAACAAGGCTCCACCCCTCTGCGCAGAACCGCCTCCTTCTCCCATCCGGATGGACTGCGGAGCCCAGGTGTCGGTGCGTAGGCTGTTGCCCGCACCTTCAGGGCGCGCCGGATAAACCGCGCGAAACCACAGAAGCCCTCGACACAGGTGCAAACCCCAGAAACCCAGACTCGGCTAGCGACCGTGCGGGCAACAGCCTACGCACCGACACCGCAGCTACGAAGCACAACTAAAGAGAGTAGGAGGCGACCCAAGCAGCCACACCCCGGCACACGAATCGATAATTACCGTTGCTCCCTTCCGGGCCTGGCGGGGTTCACTACCTATCGTTGCGAGGGGACCGCAAGGGTCGCCATAAACAGCTGCACTGCGATTGACGCAGGTGCGATCAGTTCGAGGCGCGAGAGTATACGCTATTTGCAGCGGGGATGTGCGGATTCCTCGCGCAGTATCACAAAAACGCGGGGCGTGAACAGCCGGGGGCGCTGGTGCGCGGCAGTGCTCAGTGCCTGCGTACCGCTGCAAAAACAAAGTCTTCAATATCTTCCAACAACTTGCTCATGTCAGCCTCGCTCAGGATGCTCTGATAGGCGCCGCCATCGAGCATGTCAACGATCAGGTGGGACATCTGGTGGGGATTCGGCATAGCGCGGAATTCTCCGTCTTCAATACCGCGCCTCAGCACCGCTTCCAGCGCGCCAACGATTTCGAAACGATTGGCCATAAAGCGTTCGCCAATGTCCGGTTTGCGCAGCGCTTCACTGGTAATTTCTATGGCCAACAGAACATTCTCGGGTTGCGCCAGATACAAACCATAGGCGCGAAGGAAATCTCCGAGAACGACGCCGGCCGCGGCCGGCCTGGCAAAAATCTCCAGGAATTGCGTCATTTCATCCCGTTCCAGGGCGGCAATTTCGACCAGTACGTCATGCTTCCCGGGAAAATGGTTGTAGAGGTTGCCGAGACTCACGCCGGCCTGTCGTGCGATATCGCGCACCCCAGTCTGATGGTAACCCTTTTCAAGAAAGCAGCTGACCGCAGCTTCGAGGATCAGCGCGCGCCGCTCGGCCACTGCCTTTGCTCGCTTGCTCTCGGCTTCGCCTGGTGGTTTGGGCATTGTTTTCATTCTCAGTTGAACGAACGATCGTTCATAGTTTATCATACCCCGCAATTCAGACGACAAGCGGAGACCTCCGGGCCCTGACCCGGCGCGAAGAGCGTAGCAAAATGCCTGACCTATCCGGAACACCATCGACTCCTGGCAAACATCGCTGGCTATGGATTGCCGCTGCGCTCGCAGTTCTGGCCATTGTGATAGTGCTGATGTCGGAGGTGGAGGACACCGCTGATGTGAGGCGCGATCAGAGGCCGATCGCCCTTCCGCTGGTAACGGCTCTACAGCTCCAGGCCGATACGGTCACGACCAAAGTTACCGCCTTCGCTGAGCTGCGCCCTCGCTGGGACGCAGAAATACGCGCCGCTGTGGCCGGTCGAATAGTTCAGGTGCACGCCTCCGCCCTGGCGGGAGAGCGCGTCGAGGCTGGCGCACGGCTGTTCTCCATCGAGAAGACCCCCTACGAAACGGCCGTGGCGTCAGCCGAACTGGGCCTCGAAGAAGCGCGGCTGGCACTTTGGCGTGCGGAGAACGACGTCACGCTGGCAAGAGGTGAGTTTGAGCGTTCGGGCGCCACGCCCCCCAATGCCCTCGCCTTGCGTCTGCCACAGCTTGAGATTGCCAAGCGCAATGTCACCCTGGCCGAGGCTCAGCTCGCTGCCGCTCGACGCCAACTCGCAGATACTGAAGTGTCGGCGCCTTTTTCAGGTTTCGTCACCCGCCGCATGGCCAGTCTCGGCCAGACTGTCAGCGCCGGCGAGGCGCTTATACACCTGTCCGATGATCGGCAGTTCGAGATGATTGCCGAGCTGAGCCGCGCTGACTGGGCACTGCTCGAGCACCCCATTGCCGGAACCGTGGCCGAGCTCTTCAACAGCAATGGTGCGCCACTGGGCCGCGCGCGCGTGCGCCGCGGCGGTGGTTTCCTGGATCAGCAAACCCGCCAACCGCGCCTGTTCCTGGAAGTGATCGAACCTGGCGAAAAGCTGCTCGCCGGTGAGTTCGTGCGTATTTCACTGACCGGACGAAGCCTGGCAAACACCCTCAGCCTGCCGGAGTCCGCGTTGACGCAGGAGGGACATATATGGCT
The DNA here is from genome assembly GCA_028277365.1 of Halieaceae bacterium. Taxonomy (GTDB): domain Bacteria; phylum Pseudomonadota; class Gammaproteobacteria; order Pseudomonadales; family Halieaceae; genus JANQIO01. Next base: position 33,052 of record JANQGK010000054.1, read on the forward strand.
CGTCGACGAGGACGATCTGCTGGAACGGATCACAGCGAATATTCTATTCCGCAGCGACGGCCAGTTGGTCATCCGCGCCCCTGAGGGCAGCGGCCCCTGGCGTGTTGCCGCCACGCCGCTGGCGTCATTCCTGCCAGGCCAGCGCGTCGCGCCGCAAGGCACCGGGAGCTAAGCCATGCACGCCCTCACCGCCTGGTTTATCCGCAATCCCGTCGCCGCGAACCTGCTGATGGCGCTGATCCTTCTTATCGGCGCGCAAACCGCGTTCTCAATTCGCATTGAGGGCTTTCCGCGCATTCCGCCGGAAACCGTGGAAATCACCGTTCAGTATCCCGACGCCACTGCACAACAGGTCGACCAGTTGCTGACCCAAAAAGTCGAGCAGGCCCTCGAAGGTCTCGACGGCGTACACAGCGTTACATCGCACTCGTCAAACGGGCTGGCACAGCTCTCGGTGCGCCGGGCCGGCGGCGCAGACTTGCAGGCGGTGCTCGATAAGGTGCGCCTGCGCATCGACGGCTTGTCTGACCTGCCACGCCAGTCGCGTCGCCCGGTGATTGAGACGTCGGCGTTCGACCTGCCGGCACTCTACGTCAACCTGCACGGGCGGACCGATCCCGCCACACTGCACTCGCTGGCACAGCGCCTCAAGGCGGAGTTGCTCGCCCAGCCGGAGCTTTCCAGGCTGCAAATCTGGGGGTTGATCCCTCGGCAACTGCGCATCGAGGTAGATCCAGAGCGACTGCGACACTACCGGCTTACCGTGGCCGATGTAAGCGCTGCGATCCGCAGCAATTCACTGGACTTCCAGGCCGGGCAGTTGCGCACCAAGGGCGGTGCAATCTTCCTGCGCGCCGATGATCGCGCACTGTACGCGCCGGAGTACGCCGCCCTGCCAATTATTGAGCGACCCGATGGTTCCTTCGTACCGCTGGGCGACCTGGCCACCATCGAGGACGGGTTCCAGGAGGGCGATTACCTGTTTCGCCTCAACGGCGAGCCCACCATCGGCATGGAAGTACTGGTCGGCCAAAAGGAGAACCTGCTCGAAATCAGCCGGGTGGTACGCCGTGTCGTCGAGGAGTTCACTCCCCTGCTGCCGCCCGGCGTACGGGCGGCGGCGTGGGGAGACAGCGCCGGCTACATATCGGGTCGAGTCGCCCTGCTGCGTTCAAACGGCATACAGGGTCTGCTACTGGTGGCATTGCTGCTATCGCTGTTCCTCAACGTCAGACTGGCGCTGTGGGTATCCATGGGTATCCCGGTATCGATCATGGGAGCTATAGCCCTGTCGGGTACACAGTGGGTGGATTACTCGCTCAATGACGTCACGACTTTCGGTTTGATTATTGCCCTCGGCATCCTGGTCGACGATGCCGTGGTGGTTGGGGAAAGCGTCTTTGAGCACCGCCGCAGGGTTAAAGACCCGATCGTCGGCACCGAGCAGGGCGTGGAACGGGTGGCGCTGGCCACGGTGTTCGGCGTGCTGACCACCATCGCTGCTTTCTACCCCATGCTGCTGCTCGATAACGCGCTTGGCAAGGTGCTGGCGGGGTTTTCCGGGGTGGTCATTTTCGCCCTGGGTTTCTCCCTGCTCGAGAGCAAGTTCATTCTGCCGGCGCACCTGGCCGGGGTGCCACTGGACGCTGAGTCCAACAGCCTGCCCGCGCGCTTTTGGCGCAGCTCGCAGAAGATGGCCCAGGCCGGACTGATGTGGTTTCGCGATCACATCTACCTCCCGGTGCTGGTGCAGTCCGTACGACACCGCTACGCAACGCTCATACTGTTCATTGCCATGGCCTTCGCCGGCCTGGGCCTGATGATCAAGGGAAAGGTGCCCATGGTGTTCCTACCAGACGTACCGGGGCAGGTCATCACCATCGGGCTGGACATGGACGCCCGCGCCCCTTTCGAGCTAACCCGCGCCAACATCGAGCGTATCGAAACCATCGGTCGCCAACTCAATGAAGAGCTGCGCAATGATGCGGAGATGACGCTTGCACCCATACACAGTTTCTTCACCATGGTTGACAGTGCGGGCAGCGCCCGCCTGTACGCCGAGCTGCTACCCACTGCCGAGCGGCCTGAGGTCCAGATCCTCGACGTGGTGCGTCAATGGCGAGAGCGGGTCGGCCGGGTGGAGGGCGCCACAGCGCTCGAGTTTACCGGCTCGGAAGAACTGGCAGGCGGCTTCCAGCTACGGCTGGTGTCGAAAGACGAAGCGCTGTTGGCTAGTGCCAGTGACGAGTTGCGCAGCTTTCTTGCCAAGATCGAAGGGGTTTCGAACGTCCGCGACACGCTGCAGGGCGGGCAGCCGGAACTGCGACTGAAACTGCGCCCCGAGGCGCGCAGCCTTGGGTTCAGCTCGGAGACTCTGGCAAGCCAGATCGGCTATGGATTTGGTGGTGCCGAGGTCACGCGCGTGCGCCGCGACGGGGCTGAAGTACGGGTCGTTATCCAGAACACAGGAGCCGCCCGAGACGCCGTGGACGACCTGCTCGGTACGCGCCTGCGCAGTACAACGGGTGCCTGGGTGCCGCTGCAAACCGTTGCTGACATTGATGGCTACTACACCTCCGGGGCAATCACCCGCCGCGACGGCAAACGCATGAACACCGTGTCAGCATCGATCGACCGGGGGCTGGTCGCACCGGAAGAAGTCGGCCAGGCGGTCTTCGAGCAACTGGCTCCCAGGCTCGAGATTCTGTACCCCAGCGTCAAGCTGATAGCCGCCGGTGAACTGGAAGAGATGGGTGAGATCCGCGGCGGCCTGGTAGACGCGCTGGTGCTGGCCGCTGTACTGATCTATGTCCTGATGGCAGTGCCGCTGAAGAGTTACTGGCAGCCGGTGATCATCCTGACCATTGTGCCCTTCGGGTTTATCGCCGCCGCACTCGGCCATTTGATCATGGGCGTATCCCTGTCGCTGCTGTCGTTTTTCGGAATGCTGGCACTCACCGGCGTAATCGTGAATGACAGCCTGGTCATGATTACCCGGTACAACCAGGCGCGCAGCACAGGGGAAGGTATTGCCGAATCGCTGCACGACGCCGGCATCGGGCGCTTCAGAGCGATTTTCCTCACCACGGCCACCACTGTGGCCGGCATGACACCGCTGCTCCTGGAGACCTCGGAGCAGGCCCAGTACCTGATTCCCGCGGCAGTATCCCTGGCCTTTGGAGAGCTGTTCGGAACCACGCTGATGTTGGTTTTGCTACCTGTGATGATCGCCATTTCCGAAGACCTGGCGAGCGCGCTGGGCAGGCAGCGCTCCGGCACGAACAGTCGGCTGCAATCAGCATGCTAGTGAACCATAAGCTGACGATCGCGACGCTGCTGCGCGTGTTCAGGGGGCGGATCATTCTCACCTGGGCCATGATCCTGTGTGAGACCGGATTGATGGCGCTGATGCCTCTACTAATTGGCCGTGCTATCGATGGCCTGATGGCGGACCAGCTTGGCGCGTTTTGGCAGCTCTGCGGGCTGATGGCCGCGCTGATTGCTATCAGCGTGCTGCGCCGGCTTTATGACACACGCGTCTACGGCACGATTCGTGTTGAGTTGGGCAATGCCCAGGCCAGGCGCTCGCAAACCCTGCCGATCTCGGCTCAGAATGCCCGCCTGGGCATGGGAAGGGAGCTGGTGGACTTCCTCGAGCACCTGCTACCGGAGGCGATGGCAGCCGCCGTACAGCTGGTGATCGCAATCATCGTGCTGTATGTGATGTCACCCTGGCTCGCCCTGGCCTGTGGTGTCGTGACCATGGTCGTGATGGCGATCTACGGTTTGTTCCACCGCCGGTTTTACCAACTTAATAACGGGCTCAACCAGCAATTGGAGGCCCAGGTCAGTGTTATTGAGCAACGCAGGAGCCGACCTTTTCACGCGCACTTGCTGAAACTGCGTCGGCTGGAAGTAGGCCTCTCCGACACGGAGTCACTGCTGTATGGCTCCGTGTTCATCTTTCTCCTGGGACTGGTTCTCTTCAGTCTCTGGTATGCAACAACGCAGCTCGAGGCAAGCATTGGCACCATCTTTTCGATCATCAGCTATTCGTGGGAGTTCGTGGATAGCGCACTGGCGCTACCCGCAACCTTGCAGAGCTGGACTCGCCTCTCAGAGATCATGCAGCGGCTCAATGGGCCGAGGCCAGAGGTCAATTCATCGGCGGGCTAGCGCCCGTAGGTACTGTCACGAGACACCCGGGCGACGCCGGAAACCGTGCCCCTGGGTGCAGCGGGGAATATGGCGGAGAGGGAGGGATTCGAACCCTCGATACGTTTCCGTATACACACTTTCCAGGCGTGCGCCTTCGACCGCTCGGCCACCTCTCCGGATTACCGCGAGCACCACCAACTGGGCCCCGCGACAAGGGCGCGCATCATACCACAACACTTGCAAGTTTCCAGTGCGACAGGGGCTGGAAACCCTGGCGCGGCAGGCAAAGCGGCTGTCGCCACCAGCCATCCCGCGCGGGCGTTGCCTGGAGTCTAATAGCCACCGTTGAACCAGACCTCTAACTACTTTGCGGGTGACGACAATGGTGGAGAAGAAAGTCGTGGAAATGATCGAGTTTTACGAGAAATCGCAGCCCCTGAGCCTCAAGCAGCAGCTGGTCGCCGCACTAGCCTGTGGCGACAAACTGGGTGCCGAGGAGCTGCGCATGCTGCTCAAGATCGAACCATCGGAAACGATGGGCCAGTCGAAGCGGCGGCGCGCTTGACACCGGCGTGCGCGCTACTGGCGCATGGACCGCAGCCGGGGCGCCCGTCCTGGTTCGGTACTGCGCCAGGGGCTGATATCCAATCCGCCACGTCGGGTATACAGGGCCTGGATACTGAACACCTTAAGGCCCGCAGCCTGCAGGTCCCGGAACATGCGCTCTACACACTGCTCATGGAACTCCTGGTGATGCCGGAAGCCGGTGATATAGGCCAACAGGCTTTCGGGTTCAAGCCGCTGCCCCTCGCAGACGAGCACCACCGAGGCCCAGTCGGGCTGCGCCGTCACCGGGCACAGCGACCTGAGCCCGTGGCTGTAAAGCTGCTGGATTTCGCCAGCCGCCGCCTCTACGCTCAGCAGGCTCGCGTCGGGCCCACCGGCCTGCACCGCGGGCACACGATCATCGATACACTCCCCCGGCAGCGGTGTAGGCACCAGCGCCGGGTCATCCACCGCCAGTAACTCCACCTCAATGTCTCCGGCGGCGACTGCCGACAAGTCTTTCACCAGAGTCTCGGCCAGGACTTCTTCGCGCTCAA
>JANQGK010000246.1 GCA_028277365.1 Halieaceae bacterium
CCCCCAGCACACTCGTTCCCCCTGGCTATTCTGCGCCTGCAGGCTTTCAGCCATGCCATCGAGATCGACGAGTATCCGGAGGCCACAGCGCGCCAACGCGTGCCCGGCGAACTCCCGCCGGGGGTCTCGGTGGTAACGTTTTGTGCTGCCGCTGAAGGGCGAGAAGGTGGCAGGCGGCCCACCGCAGAGCTGCGCCCCACAGGTTTGGCCTACGAAGGACAACCGCTTTCAGTGCTGCAGGGCGCGGCCGGCGAGTTGATCGAACTGGTGGAGTGCGCCGACTAGTCACACGGGGAACCGGGGGCTTGCACAAACCATTATAGATATAACATTATAGCTTTATGGGCGAGCGCATCCGCCGCCCATCATGACAAGGAATCCCGATGAGCGCTTACAGTGAGTTTCGGATCGGCTGGCCGATTGTCGTCTCCTCGATGCTGGGCATTGCCCTTGGCATGTCACCCCTGCCCTTCTACACGATCGGGGTCTTCGCGGGGCCGGTGGCTGCAGAGTTCGGTTGGGGCATAGACAAGGTCCTGTCGGGACTCGCCGTGTTCACCATTGCCGCGATGATTGCGTCGCCATTGATCGGTAGCCTGTCGGATCGGCTGGGTGTGCGCCGGGTTGCACTGAGCTCGATCTTTCTGTTTTCTCTGAGTTTCATGGCCTTTGCGCTGAATACCGGTTCGCTGCTGCTCTACTACTTCCTGTGGGCGCTGCTGGCCTTCTGCGGCGCGGGTACCTTGCCCATGACCTTCACCCGAGCCATTTCCAACTGGTTTCATCTGAAGCGCGGACTGGCCCTCGGCATTGCCCTGATCGGCACGGGCGTATCGGGGGCACTGGCGAAACTCTTCGCCGCCTGGGTGATGGGAGAAGCAGGCTGGCGAACTGCCTACATTGCGGTCGGCGCACTGCCGCTGCTGATTTCTCTGCCAATCGGGCTGCTACTGTTCCGCGATATTGACGATCCGAAGGCCGCCGACAGAGCCGCAACCCTGCACAAGGTGCACGCAAACAGTGAAACTGCCAAGCTGGTCTATGGCCTGACGCTCCGACAGGCACTTGCAGACTGGCGCTTCTGGCTGCTAGCCATGGTATTCGTGCCTCTTTCCTTCGCTATCGGCGGCCCGATACCCAACATAGAAACCCTGCTGGGCGACAAGGGCTTCAGCACAAAAGACGCGGTGTTCCTGGCGAGTTGCCTTGGCTACGCCGTGTTCGCAGGACGGCTGCTGGGCGGCTTCCTGTTGGATCATTTCTGGGCACCGCTGGTGGCCTGCGTCCTGCTGATTCTTCCGGCGATTTCCATGTACCTGATGACCGCAGACGATCTCGCTTACAGTTCTACACTGGTCGCCGTGCTGTTGCTGGGCGTGGCTGCGGGCATGGAGTACGACCTGCTTGCCTACCTGGTATCCCGCTACTTCGGCATCCGCGCCTACGCCGGTATCTATGGCTCACTCTACGCGTTCTTTGCCCTGGGCGCCGGGTTCGGTCCTGCAGTGTTTGCCAGGGCCTTTGAAGCTACCGGGAGTTACAACGTGGCCCTGACCGGGTCCATGTGGGCCTTCATCTTCTGCTCCCTGGCCCTGCTGCTACTCGGACCCTATCGCGACGACAAGCTACGCGCGATGGTGGACTGAACGGCTTATCCGGGCATGGCACCAAGTTGGGCCGCACCCGGCTGGGCCGCACCAGGCTGCGCCACGCCCAGCCAGGCCTCGAGCACCAACACTACCCAGATGCACAGGACCCAGGGCCGCATCCTGCGAAGAGAGCGCGCCATCGCCCGGTTCTCCTCCGACGTGGGTTCGCCGGCGAGCAAGCTCGCGTAGCCCGTGCCGAAGCCACTGAACTCACGCCGGATCATCAGTCCGCAGAAAACCAGAAACGCAAAGCCCAGCAGCTTCGCCGACAGCCATGGCGAAGCCGCGAGGCCGCCCTGCGATTGCGCCCATAACACGGAGATGAGGACGGAAATCACGACAATCCAGCGCAGCCAGCGATCCACACGGGCAAGCAGTGGCGCACCGTTTCGAACATGCAGGAGCAGGACCAGCGACAGCCATACGGGGCCCAGGAGAATAATCGCGGCGAGGTGCCACGGCGAATGTTCGTAGCCCAGGCTCGCGCTGAGCAGGCCTCCGACCGTCAGCATCAGACTCATGCAAATACGGGGCACAAGATCGAGCGCCAACATGATCTGACCCGCCACCAGCCGCTGCTCTCGCGACAGGCGCGCATCAACCACAAATCCGCTACTGTAGAACACACCGATATCGCCGCCCAGCCAGTAGCAGAACAGCAGCAGGTGCAGCAGCTTCAGTAAGTCAGTCGCATCCATGGTTCGGCGCCTCCTTCACGCTGCAGGGACCCATCGGAGGCGCTCTCGTTCGCATACAACTATTATTGATATATCATTAGTACTTAGCAAGACGCCGACCGGCGCAGGAGTCAGCCAGCATGCTCACGACGAGCCCAGCAGTTTCGAAAGAGCTTGTCCCCGCCCTGCGCGGGGCCATGCCTCAGGGCGAGGTTCTGGAGGACGAGGTCAGTCTCCGCCTCTACGCCCAGGATGTATACACGCGCGAAGCGCCGGCGGGCCTGGTGCTGAGGCCCGCGAACCTTGATGAGCTCGAGGCGGCGATGTCCTTGCTGCACGGCGCGCGGATTCCCTGTATTCCACACGGCGGCGGTATGTCCTACACCAGCGGCCTCATCCCCGAAGGCAGTGATTGGGCCGTGATCGACCTGGGGCTGATGAACCGAGTGCTGGAGATCAATCGGGATGATATGACCGTAACCGTGGAGTGCGGCTGCAGTTGGAAGTCCCTGCATGAGGCGCTCGCCAGTGCGGGGCTGCGCACGCCCTATTGGGGAACGCTTTCCGGCATTCGCGCCACCGTGGGAGGCGGCCTGTCACAGAACGCCGTGTTCTGGGGTTCCGGCCAGTACGGTTCGGCTGTTGATTCAGTGCTCTCCCTTACGGTGATTCTGGCAGACGGCACCCGGGTGGAAACCGGCAGCGCCGCGCAGCGCCACGGAACGCCGTTCTTTCGCCATTTCGGCCCCGACCTCACCGGGCTGTTTTGCGCCGACTGTGGCGCGCTGGGGATCAAAGGGCTGGCCACCCTGCGACTTTTGCCGGAGCTGCCGGCGCGCGAATATCTGGCCTTCGATTTTGGCAGCGCCGACGCGACTCTCGGCGCCATAAGCGATATCTCGCGCGCCGCGGTCGCCTCAGAGTGCTTCGGTTTTGACCCCTTTCTGCAACGGCAGCGGATGAAACGCCAGAGCATGGTTGCCGACGTGAAAGCCCTGGGCGGGGTGATGAAGGACTCTGGTTCACTCATCGGGGCCATTAAAGACGGAGCCCGCGTTGCGCTTGCCGGCCGTCGTTATATGGACGACGTCGATTTTTCCGTGCAGGTCATTGTCGAGGACCGCATTGACGCCGGCGCAACGGACCGCGCCGCCACGGTTCGCGCGATCGCCGAGCGCCACGGCGGCCGGGAGATCGAGAACAGCATTCCCAGGATCACCCGCGCCAACCCCTTCGGTCCGGTCAACAGCATGCTGGGGCCGGAGGGCGAGCGCTGGCTGCCCGTGCACGGCCTGTTCCCCCACTCGCGTTACCGTGAGGCCTACACCGCCACCGAAGCCATCTTCGAGCAGCATCGGCAGCGCAGCGAGGCCCTGGGCGTGGGTACCGGCTACCTTTTCGCGACGGTCTCAACCCATTGCTGTGTGCTCGAACCGGTGTTTTTCTGGCCGGATGAATGGCTCGAGATTCATGAAGATGCCGTTGAGAGCACACATCTCGAGCGATTAACGAGACACCCCGCAAATCCGGAGGCCCGCGAGCATGTGCATATGCTTCGCGAAGCCTTGATCGAGCGCTATTCGGAAATGGGCGCCGCCCATCTGCAAATCGGCCGCTCCTATCAGTATCGCGAAGCACTGAAAGACGGCCCGGCCCGGCTCATCGACGCGCTAAAGGCTGCAGTGGATGGCGACTCCTGCATGAATCCGGGCTCCCTGGGTCTGCGATGAGACGTGGCTACGCCAGTCTGCAGGGCCCTGACGACGGCTGGCAGATACACTATCGCGAGGCAGGCCACGGATCGCCCCTGCTGCTATTGCATCCATCACCGCTTTCGTCGGCGGCCCTGCTGCCGCAGCTTCAGATACTCGCGCCGCTGGCCCGCTGCATTGCCTGGGACACGCCCGGCTACGGGGCATCAGACCCGCTGCCGCAGAGCTGGCAGCAAGACTCATTGACACCCTACGTGGCGGCCGTGAGCGGGTTTCTTGATGCACTTGGCCTCGATCAGGCGCTCATTTACGGTTCTGCAACCGGGGCGCAGATTGCCATTGAGTTTTCCAAAACTCACCCCGAGCGATGCAGTGGGTTGCTGCTGGAAAACGTCGCTCTGTTCTCAGAAGAAGAGTGTGCACAGATCGTGGACGGCTACTTTCCCGACCTGACTCCGCGCGCCGACGGCGGGCACCTTGCGGATCTCTGGAACATGGCCCGGCGCAGTACTCGATACTTCCCGTGGAATGCGGATGACGGCGAGGCCACACGGCGCAGCGGCTACCCCGATCCCGCGATTATCAACGGTGCTGTTCGCGACTACCTGAGCGCCGGCACGGACTACGCGCGGGCCTACCGCGCCGCCTTTAACAACGAGCGCCTGGAAGGGCTGCAGGCCGTGCAGACACCCACCCGTATCCTGCTCTGGGACGACGGCATGCTCGGCAAGTACAGTGAACGCCTGGCATCGGCGGAGCTGCCCGCATCGATGGAAATCCGCCGCGCCGGGGCGGGCATGGAAGCCCGGCTTGACATGCTTGGTGAAGCCGCCGCAGAGCTGCTTGGCCGCTGAGGAAACCTGCAATGAAAGACACCATGCAACAGATCGTGCTTGATCACTATCCCACCGGCATTCCGACTGAGAGCGATTTCGCACTGCGCGAGCAGCCCGTCCCCGCGCCCGCCGATGGCGAGGTTCTCTGCCGGACCGAGTATCTGTCGCTGGATCCGTACATGCGCAGCCAAATCGCCGGGCGGCATATCTCGGGCACGATATCACCCGGCGACCCCATGCGCGGCGAAACCGTGAGTCGCGTCGTCGAGTCGCGGAATACGGCCTTCAGGGAAGGAGAGCTGGTGCGCTGCTTTGGCGGCTGGAGCACCCATTCACTACACACAGGCGATGAACTCACCAAACTGCCCGAGGATTTTCCGGCGCCGTCGCTGGCCCTCTCGACTCTGGGCATGCCGGGAAGTC
>JANQGK010000358.1 GCA_028277365.1 Halieaceae bacterium
AGCGAGGCCTTCTGGGTCAGTTACAAGCTCTACTCCGCCTTCGGCTTCACCCTGCTGCTGACCATTCTCACCGGCATTATGATCGCCCCCCATATCAGCGAAGACGACGCCGTTGCCGACACGGCGGCGGAAGCCGACTGATGTATTACGCCATCCTCTGTGAAGATGTCGCCGACAGCCTGCCGCTGCGCGCCCGGGTACGGCCCGCCCACCTGGAACGGGTGGAGCAGCTCAAGACCGAGGGCCGGTTGCTGGCAGCGGGGCCCCACCCGGCCCTGGATACCGAGGACCCCGGTGAGGCCGGTTTTACCGGCAGCCTGATCATTGCCGAGTTCGACAGCCTCGAGGACGCCAAAGCCTGGGCCGATGCCGATCCCTACGTTACCGCCGGCGTGTTCGCCCGGGTAGTGGTCAAGCCCTACAAAATCGTTCTACCCTGACCACAGATTGCCAACAGGAACGCACGCTCCATGAACCGCCCCATCAAGACCGGGCTTTTGCTCTGCGCACTGGCCCTGCAGGCCGGAGTGACGGCCGCCCAGGAAATACGCTTCATCACCGACGTGCTCTACGTGCCCCTGCGCAGCGGCCAGGGCAGTGAATACCGCATCCTGCACCGAGGCCTGCCCAGCGGCACCCGGCTGACCGTACAGGAAACCAATGTCGACAGCGGCTACTCACGGGTAGTGACTGACAACGGCACCGAGGGCTGGATGCTGACCCGCTACCTTACCGAGGAGATGCCTGCCAGCGACCGGCTGACCACCCTACAGGCCGAGTACAACACGCTGATCGGCGACGAAAACAGCCTGCGTGCGCAGCTGGTGGACCTGCGCCAGGCGCTCAGCGAGGCCAACGACCGGGCCACCGGGCTGGACCGGGTGCTGGCGGAAACCCGCACCGAGCTGCAGGACCTGAAGCGGCTGTCCAGCAACGCACTCAACCTCGACATCACCAATCGCCGGCTCACCGAGGAAAACCAGGTGACGCGCACCCGGCTGGAAGTACTGGAAGCCGAGAATCAGCGTCTCAAGGACAGCGCCGACAGCCGCGCGTTCATGAACGGCGCCATGGCGGTGCTGGCAGGCATTGTCATCGCGCTGGTAGCCCAGCGCCTGCGCCCGCGCCCGCGCAGCAGCTCGAGCTGGGTCTGAACCAAGAATCCGTACCTATTAGGAAAAGGAGTCAACGCGATGAAACCCTGGATTGCTGCCCTGCTGCTGGTCGCGACGCACGCGGCCGCCGCAGAGGACCCGCAGGTGATCCTGCGCACCAGCCACGGCGATATCACCTTGCGCCTGTTCGCCGAAAAAGCGCCGGTCACTGTGGAGAATTTTCTTGCCTATGCCGAGAACGGCTTTTACGAGGGCACCATCTTCCACCGGGTAATTCCCAACTTCATGATCCAGGGCGGGGGCATGACCCCGCGCATGGAGGAAAAGCCTACCCGCGACCCGATCAAGAACGAGTCGCGCAATCGCCTGCACCACGAGCGCGGCACCATCGCCATGGCGCGCACCAATGAGCCGGACAGTGCCACCAGCCAGTTCTTCATCAACGTGCGCAACAACTTTCGCCTCGACTGGTCGCCGAGCAACCCGGGCTACACCGTGTTCGGCGAGGTGACGGACGGCATGTTCGTGGTCGACTCCATCGCTATCGAGCCCACCGGGCCGCTGATGGGCCACGGCGATGTACCGGTCAATCCGATCGTCATCAATGAGGTGGTGATTGTCGGCCAGGAAACAGAACCGGAAGAGGCGGCCGGGGAGACCGAACCCGGCGAATGATTGCCCTCAGCGTTAATCTCAACAAAATCGCGCTGATCCGCAATTCGCGGGACACCACCAACCCCAGCGTGATCGAGCACGCGCGCATGGCCATCGATGCCGGCGCCGACGGCATCACCGTGCACCCGCGGCCAGACCAGCGCCATATCCGCGCCGACGACTGCCTGGCACTGGGTCCGCTGGTGGCAGGCCTCACCCACCCCGCCGGTGGGGCCGTGGAATTCAACATCGAGGGGAACCCCTTTGCACCGGCTCGTAAGAGTGACCGGGACGGGGTTGGTGACTACCCCGGCTTCATGGAGCTGGTCCGCGAAGTGCGGCCCGACCAGGCCACCCTGGTGCCGGATGGCGACAACCAGCTGACCTCGGACCACGGCTTCGACATGGTCCGCGATGGCGAGCGAGTAGCGGAGATTGTCGCCGAGCTCAAGCAGCTGGGCATCCGCAGCAGCCTATTCATGGACCCGGACCTGGAGCAGATCCGGCTCGCTGCGGAAAGTGGCGCAGACCGCATCGAGCTCTACACCGAGAGCTACGCCGACGCCTGCAAGCAGGACCGCGACGTGGATGCCGTGTTTGAACGCTTCCGCGCCGCGGCGGCACTGGCCAATGAGCTGGGTCTGGGCGTGAACGCCGGCCACGACCTGGACCTTAACAACCTGCCCCGCTTTGCCGCTATCCCGGGTATTCTTGAGGTTTCTATCGGCCACGCGCTGACGGTGGACGCCATCCGCATGGGCTTCGCCAATGCCGTCGCCGCCTATCGGACGGCTCTCGGCCACTGACACTACCTCCAATCGCGGGAGTTGAAGCGATGCTGCAACTGCGACCGAACTGTGAATGCTGCGACCGCGACCTGCCGCCGGACGCAAAAGATGCGCGTATTTGTACCTACGAATGCACTTTTTGCGCGGACTGCGTCGCACACGTCCTCAGCAACGTCTGCCCCAACTGCGGTGGCGGCTTTATGCCGCGGCCGATTCGTCCGGCCAAGGCACACCGGCCCGGCGTCGGCCGCCAACATCACCCCGCGTCCACCGAGCGAGTCCACAGCCGCTACTCCCGCGAGGAAATGGCGGCCTTTGCCGCAGCGCTCGCGGACGTTCCGCCGCAGCAGCGTTAGGGGCGGGAGATGGCAGACGACGTGCAGATAATCGACTTTGAGCCACAGCACGCCAGCGCCTGGCGCGAGCTGAACCTGGCCTGGATTCGCCAGTACTGGGAACCGGAAGCCTCCGACTACCAGGTGTTGGACCATCCTATCGACAACGTCATCGTGCCGGGCGGGCATATCCTTCTGGCTCAGCGTTACGGTGACATCGTCGGTACCGTGGCACTGCTCAAAATGGCTGACGGCGGCTTTGAGCTGGCCAAGATGTCTGTGGCCGAAAGCGCCCGCGGCCAGGGGCTGGGCGTCCTTCTGGGCGAGGCCGCTATCGATCGCGCCCGCGCGCTGCGCGCGACGCGCGTCTATCTGGAAAGCAACAGTGTGCTCAAGCCGGCGCTTGCCCTGTACCGCAAGCTGGGCTTCACGGACATCAGCGGTGCAGACTCACCCTACAACCGCTGTAATGTGCAAATGGAGCTAAGGTTGTCCGCGCAAGGCGACAATCCTTAGCGGTGCACCGCTGCCGCCGCGGATCTTCACCGGCAGCGCGACCACGAAATTGCCAGTAGCGTTTAGCCTGTCCAGATGGGCAAGGTTCTCGAACGCCGGTACGTTGTGGGACATGAGCGCCACGTGGGCGGCAAAATCCTGCGACTTGCCATAATCGATGCTGGCAGTATCGATGCCCACCGCCGCCACCGCTCGCTCCGCCACCAGCCAACTGGCAGCGCGCCCGTGCAGGCCGGGGAAGGACAAGGCGGCAACACCTGCTTCCCCCCGCAACGCGGTGCCAAGGTAGGCCGCCACGTCCGGCCAGAAGGCGCTGAAGCCGGTGTGGATCAGCACGATAACCGCGTCT
>JANQGK010000004.1 GCA_028277365.1 Halieaceae bacterium
AGAACGAGCGCGGCTTCGGACCGGGGTACTGGATCGGCACTATCCTCGCCCAGATCGTGCTGAGCATACTCGCGTCGATCATCGTCATGTGGTTCTCGCGCTGGCGGGAGTTCCGTGCCGATGCGGCCGGCGCCCATCTTGCTGGCAGCGCCGCTATGATTGGCGCACTGCAGCGCCTCCAGGCGGAACAGGGCCAGCCCCAGGACCTGCCGGGCGAATTGACCGCCTTTGGCATCAGTGAGCAATTGAAAGAAGGGGCGGCGAAGCTGTTCATGTCGCACCCGCCGCTGCCGGAGCGTATTGCCGCCCTGCAGCGGGGCTAGCGCTAGCGCAGAAGGTATTCGCTTATTGGGAACCTAACCGGCTGGTCAGGTAGAAACCAACAAGTAGTCGCTCATCGGAGTCACGTTCAGGCGCTCGAAGTCGATAAAGCGCGCGCAGCTGTCAATCATCTTGCCAACCCGCGCCTGCAGCTCCTCGTCGGAGCGGGCATTGTAGAAAGCGTGGGGTGAATCCAGCGCCGCCGTGGGAAAGCTCTCCTCCACGATCGCGTGAATCAATGGTGCGCCCTCGGTGAGGGTGCGCACCACCACGTTCTGTCGGTAGGCAAAGGTCGACTGGGTTTCAATGGCAATCGGTGTATGGCTGCCCTGCCACACCGCCAACCAGTCCGCTACCGCCATACCCGCCGGGCGCTCCAGGAACACCACCTGGGTCCAGCCTTCCATGCGTTCACCGATGGCCTGGTCCTGTACCAGCGGCGCAGACTCCGTCACCAGGTAAGCGTGGTAGTGGCCACAGTGCTCGGCAAACACTGCCTCGACTTTATCCCGGTAGATATTGCTGTCCAGCCAGACCGACAGCAGCCCACTGGCGGCGTCACACAGTTTCGCCTGCCGCAAACCCTCGCCGGCCGCCACATTGCCGTCGGCCACCGCCAGGCGCAGGCCGCGGGCGCCCGCCGCTTCCAGTGCGGGCGCCAGCGCCAGCAGGGACTGTC
Organism: Halieaceae bacterium; assembly: GCA_028277365.1. Classification (GTDB taxonomy): domain Bacteria; phylum Pseudomonadota; class Gammaproteobacteria; order Pseudomonadales; family Halieaceae; genus JANQIO01. The sequence goes on from JANQGK010000004.1 coordinate 1,001, forward strand.
GGAATGCGTCGTCCTCCCGGCCCGGCGGCTTCCAGAGCGGGTAGAGAATCTTTTCCACGGCTGCCTTCCGGAACCGCGCTCAGGGCACCGCGTAGGGCGGCGAAATGGTAGCGGCATTGTCCATGCGCAGCTCCGCGCCGTTCATGAACCAGGACTCGTCCGAGGCCAGGTAGAGCACCAGGTTGGCAATATCCACCGGCTCGCACATGGAACCGTCGGCGCCCATGGCATCGACTTCCTCCTGGGTGGCGGTGTCCTTGCCGGTGGCCACCTTCACCACCATGGGCGTCTTCACGCCGTCCGGGTGAATGGAGTTGCAGCGTACGCCGTTCTTGCGCTCCCGGCAGTACAGCGCCACGCTCTTGGTGAGCGCCGCCACCGCCCCCTTGCTGGCACTGTAGGCGGCGATGTAAGACATGCCCTGCAGGGCTGCCACCGACGACATATTGATAATGGAACCGCCGTCGCCGCTGGCTTCGATGGCCGGCAGCGCGTGCTTACAGCCCAGGAACACTCCCTCGCTGTTGACGGCGAAGATCTTGCGCCAACTGCTTAACTCGGTATCCACCGGGCTCCCCATCGCCATCAGCCCGGCATTGTTCACGAGGATATCCAGGCGGCCGAAGTGCTCCACCGCGCGCGCGATCACCGCCTCCCAGTTGGCCTCGTCACTGACATCATGACGCATGAACAGCGCCGCCTCGCCGATCTGCTCCGCCACCGCCAGGCCGTCGGCCTCGTTGAGGTCGGTCAACACGACCCGGGCGCCCTCCTCTGCCAGGCGGATGGCGTCGGCGCGCCCCATGCCGCTGGCGGCTCCGGTGACGATTGCAACTTTGTCCTGTACCCGGCCCACGGCCTCACTCCCTCACTTTTCATTGTTTTTGCCGGCGCGAAAAGCGCGCCGGGACTGGCAAAAGCTATCACCGCGAGTATGCTAGCATCCACATTTTTGAGGAACGCGACCCGCAATGACTGAAGCCGGTTCAAACTCTCGACTGATCACGCTGCTGTACCGCGCTGGCATTGTCTGCCTGTTGTTGATGCCCCTGTCGGTGCTGGCGGTGCGGCTGGGCGTCCACTTCCGCATCGGCCTGCTGCTGTTCGCGGCCAGTGGCCTGCTGGCCGGCGTGGTGATTGTGCTGCTGATTATCGTCAGCATGCTGCCCCGCTCCCGCGATCGGCGCGGCCAGGTGCTGCTGAAAACCTTGCCGGCGGTGCCGCCGGTGCTGCTGCTGAGCGCCATTCTCAGCACCGCCGGAAAGTACCCGCCGATCCACGACATCACCACCGACACCAACGAACCTCCGCTGTTCGACGCCGGCGTGGACTACCGCGGCGAGGAAGCCAACACCCTCGACATCAAGCCGGACACCATCGCTCAGCAACAAGAGTTCTATCCCGACCTCGACAGCATCATCACCGAGCTGTCACCAGAGAAAGCCTTCGAGCGGGCGGTCGGCATTGCCGAGGAAATGGGCTGGGACATCTACAACAGTGATCCCACCAATGGCTTGATCGAGGCTGAGTACACCTCGTTCTGGTTCGGCTTCAAGGACGACATCGTTATCCGTGTTCGTAGAAACAACGGTGGCAGCGAGCTGGACCTGCGCTCGGTATCGCGGGTCGGTGTGAGCGACCTCGGCGCCAACGCGGCCAGGATCAGGGCTTTCGCAGAGCGATACTGATGCAACGCGTGCTGCTGGCCTGTGGCCTTCTGTTCGCCGCAATGGCCGCGGCGCAGCCCGACCCCCCTCCGGACTACCTCAGCTTCAAGACCGAGGACGAGGCCAACTCCACGGAAATCTACCGGGCCGCAAGCCCGGCGGTCGCGCACGTCACCAACGTCGCCCTGCAGCGCAGCTTTTTCAACCGCAACGTGATGGAAGTGCCCCAGGGCAGTGGCTCCGGCTTTGTTTGGGACAAGAACGGCCTGGTGGTCACAAACTTCCATGTTATAGCCCGCGCTAACCGCCTGGTGGTGGAGCTGCACGACAACAGCACCTGGGACGCCGAGGTGATTGGCGTCGCGCCTGAGAAAGACTTGGCAGTGCTGCGCATCGAGGCGCCCGAGGGGCTGCTGTTCCCGCTGCCGGTGGGCGATTCGTCGGAACTCGAGATCGGCCGCAAGGTGCTGGCCATCGGCAACCCGTTCGGCCTCGACACCACGTTGACCACCGGCGTAGTCAGTGCCCTGGGCCGGGAGATTCGCGCCCCCAACAACCGGGTGATCCGCAACGTCATCCAGACCGACGCCGCCATCAACCCCGGGAATAGCGGCGGCCCGCTACTCAATTCCCTGGGCCAGCTGGTCGGCGTGAACACGGCGATCTACAGCCCGTCCGGTGCCAGCGCCGGCATCGGCTTCGCGATACCCGTAAACACGGTGATGGAAGTCGTGCCGCAGCTGATCAGCTTTGGCCGCCTGTACCGCCCGGTAATCGGCATCGAGCTGGCCAGCGACAATTGGGCGCGGCGCTACCGCATCGAGGGCGTGCCGGTGGTGCGAGTA
>JANQGK010000189.1 GCA_028277365.1 Halieaceae bacterium
CCGAGACCCGGGGCGAAGTCGCTGATGCTGCGATCACCCGGCTCCTTCAGGCGGAAACCTTTCTCGCCAATGATCAGGTCGCTGGGCTCGTTAATGCCCGGCTGGCTGAAGAAGAAGTCCGAGCTCCAGTTGAACTGGTACTGGGCATTGGAATCGTTCTGGGTTTTTTCCTCATCGGTGTAGCGGATGCCGCCGAAAACACGCAGGTTGTCGGTAATCTCAAAGGTGCCGTCCGCGAAGAAGGCGTAGGACTCTACCTCTGAATCATCGCCGCGGTTTTCACCGCCCAGGCCATTCTGCCAGCAGCTGATGGTGCCGCCTTCCCAGGGCACGTCGCCAATAAAGCTGGTGCTGTCGCCGCAGAAGCCGTTGCCCACATCCCAGGAGAAGTACTCGAAGTCTTCCTGGAAATAGAAAGCACCTGCGGTCCAGCTCAGACGTCCGCCGCCGGTAGAGAAGGCGCGAATCTCGTGGGTCTGCGACTCGGAGCGGTCACCCTGGTAGAAGGTGTCGTTGACCAGCAGGTTGCGCTGCGGGTTTGCGCCGGAAGCGATGAAGTCGGCCTCCGCCTCGGAACCCGGGTACACCATGCCCAGCTGCCATTCGCGGGAGGCGTTCTGGTTGTAAGCTTCGAGGTTGTTGTAGGAGCCGTTGTACTCGAAGCCGGTGCCGCCCAGCAGGTCGGTGTCCCAGGTCAGCTGCAACAGCGCGGTGTCGACATCCTGCTCGAAGTTGCCCTCGGTGCGGAAGTACTGTTCCCACGGGTCGTCCAGGTCTTCCACGGTTTCGCCGGCGGAGAAGGAACGGCCGGAGAAGGCGCCGGGGTCACCGGTGCTACGCACTTCCGCCTTGAAATACTGGAAGTTGGCGGTCAGCCGATCGGTGACATCCCAGGCCATGCTGATGCGGTAGGCACTGTCATCCTGGGCGCTGGGGGTGTCGAAATTGTTGTCGCTGATGTCGAAAGCGTTCTCATACAGGCCGTCGTGCTTGCGAGCCCAGCCCGCCAGGCGTACCGCGAAGGTATCGGTGACCGGGACGTTCAAAACGCCCTCGAGCTCCTGGTTGTCGAAGTTGCCGAGGCCGCCCTGCACATAGCCGCTCAATTCCTGCATGTCGGGCTTATTGGAGATAATGTTGATGGTACCGCCGGTGGCGTTACGGCCGCGCAGGGTGCCCTGCGGACCCTTGTTGATTTCCACTCGCTCGCTGTCGAAGAACAGCGGGCCGATGCCCCGCGGCCGCGGCAGGTATACGCCGTTGTAGTGCACCGCGATGGAGGGGTCGGAGGAGAAATCGGAGTCGGATGAGCCAATACCCCGCAGGAAAATCTCCAGCTTGCCTTCCTGCTTGGCAATCTGCAGGCCGGGTACGCCGTACTGCAGGTTGGAGAACTCGCTGCCGATACCAATCCGTTCCAGGTCCTCGGCAGTGAAACTCTGCACCGTGCCGGCCACGTCCTGGAGGTTTTCCTCGACGCGGTTAACGGTCACGATCACTTCCTCGATCATGCGGCCGTCAGTGGAGCTGGACTGCGCTACGGCCGCCGGGCTCAACGCTGCGGCAACGGCGGTCGCCAGCAGGCTGTGCCGCACACCGTGGGAAATCGAGTTAACGGGCTTGGTACTCGGTGACCCCGAACGGGTCTTGGGGGTTTGGGTCATGATAATGCCTCAGTTTTTATGGGTGTTATTGGTATCAGGGAATTGTAGATAGGGTGTCAAAATCCCTGCAACGGCCTGCATACGTATTCACTCACGGCATACGAATTCAGTGTTGTCGGGCGCGCGAGCCGGCGCCTAAGATGACCGACACTATAAGTAGAAGAAATCCCTCAGTGACTGACGCTGCGACAGTTTCCCGCCCCCGCCTGGGTTTCGGCCAGATCTGGAACATGTGCTTCGGCTTCCTCGGTATCCAGATGGGCTTTGCCCTGCAGAACGCCAATGTCAGCCGCATCTTCCAGACCCTGGGTGCGGATATTGGCACTATCCCCCTGCTGTGGATTGCCGCCCCCGCCACCGGCCTGCTGGTACAGCCGCTGGTGGGCTACTACAGCGACCGCACCTGGAATCGGCTGGGCCGGCGCCGGCCGTACTTTCTGTTCGGCGCCATTGCCACCACCGCGGCGCTGTTCGTGATGCCCCACTCGCCGGCGCTGTGGTTCGCCGCCGGCATGCTGTGGATCATGGACGCCTCCATCAACGTCTCCATGGAGCCGTTCCGCGCTTTCGTCGGCGACATGCTGCCGGAAGAGCAGCGGGCCCTGGGTTTTGCCACCCAGAGCTTTTTCATCGGTACCGGTGCTGTGGTGGCCTCGGCCTTGCCCTGGCTGTTGGTCAACGTGCTGGGCGTCAGCAACAGCGCCCCCCCGGGGGAGATTCCCGACAGTGTGCGCTTTGCCTTCTATATAGGAGGGGCGGCGCTGTTCGCGGCAGTGTTGTGGACCGTGGTCAGTACCCGGGAATATCCGCCGGAACAGCTCGCCGCCTTCGAGCGACACCAGGCGGCGCAGTCGGCGCAGCGCCCGATGCTCGCCGAGCTGTGGCATGACTTCCTGGCCATGCCCGCCACCATGCGCCAGCTAGCGGTGGTGCAATTCTTCTCCTGGTTCGCCCTGTTCGCCATGTGGATCTATGCCACCGCTACCATCACCGCCCGCCACTTTGGTAGCAGCGATACCAGCTCGGCGGCCTGGAACGAGGGCGCCAACTGGGTGGGAGTGCTGTTCGCGGGCTACAACGGCTTCGCCGCACTGTTTGCCTTTTGCCTGCCGCCTCTGGCCGCCCGGCTCGGCCGCCGCGGTGCACATGCCCTGTGCCTGCTGTTGGGGGCAGCCGGGTTCGCCTCGGTACTGCTGATTCGCGAACCGCAGTGGCTGTTGCTGTCGATGCTGGGGGTGGGGATCGCCTGGGCATCCATCCTCGCCATGCCCTACGCGATCTTGTCGGTGGCCCTGCCGGCGGCGAAGATGGGCGTGTACATGGGTATCTTCAACTTCTTCATCGTCCTGCCTCAGCTGCTGGCCGCCGGATTGCTGGGTTGGCTGATCACCCGTCTGTTCGACGGCCGTGCTGATGCGGCCTTCGTCATTGGCGCCGGCAGCCTGGTGCTGGCGGCACTGTCGATGCACTGGGTATTGGACCCGGCCGAAGCAAGCGTGCCCGACACCGCGGAGACCGCCTGATGCTGCCGATCCAGCGCAATCTGACGCGCTCCTTCTACGTATTGCTGAGCCTGCCCGCCACCGCCATGGGTTTTGCCCTGTCGGTGCAGATCTCGGCGCTGAGCTGGATTCTCACCACCCAGTACGGGCTGGACATCCACGATGTGGGCCTGGTGTGGGCCGCCGGTCCTATTGCCGGCATCCTCGGCCAGGTCATTATCGGGGTGGTCAGTGACAAGACCTGGTTCTGGGGTGGCCGGCGCCGCCCCTACATCCTCATCGGCGGCGTACTGGCCAGCCTGATGCTGCTGGCCTTGCCCAGCATCGATGTGATCTCCGGGAGCCTGGGCCTCGAGGGTATTCTCGGCGTGGCGCTGATCGTAGCCCTGACCCTGGACCTCGCCATCAACGTGAGCTTCAACCCCACTCGTTCCATCATTGCTGACGTGACCCCGGAAGGCGTGGAGCGTACCCGCGGCTATACCTGGATGCAGACCATCTCCGGCAGCTTCGGGGTCATGGCCTACGCCATCGGCGCGATCTGGAACAACTATGTGCTGATCTACGCCGGCGTGGTGCTGGTGATAGTGTTCTCGGTGATACCGCCGCTGTTCGTGAAGGAGCCTGAAGAACTGGGCGAACCGGACGAAGCGGAGGCCGGGGGCGGCTGGTGGGAGATTCTCATCAGCATCCGTCCGCTGTGGGGTTTCCTGCTGTATGACATTTATGCCCTGACCCTGCGCCTGGCGCACATCGAGGTGGACAACTACTACGCCGAAGTGCTCTGCGGACTTCTGACCCTGTGGCTGGTGGGCTCCACGCTGCTGAAGAAGGAAGTGAGCGGCGGGGTGGGGACTGACCACGTGGGCTTCCAGAAGGTGCTGGCGGCCCACTCTTTCAGCTGGATCGGCGTGCAAACCATGTTCATCTACACCTTGGCCTACGTGCAGCAGAAAATGCCGGCCCTGAGTGACGTCGATGCAGGCCGGGTCATTTCCATCAGCTTCCTGGTGCTGAACGCGGTGGCCGCTATCCTGCCGGCCTTCGTGCTGGAACCGATTACCGAGCGTATCGGCCGGGTGCGCACCCATATGTTTTGTGTGGCGATTATGGCCTTCGGCTACGCGGGCATTACCCTTTTCGGTCATACCGCGATGACGCTGTACCTGCTGATGGCGGTGTGCGGTGTGGGCTGGGCGGCCATTGTCAGCCTGCCCTTTGCCATCATGTCTCAGAAGGTGGAGCAGTCGCGCATGGGTCTGTACATGGGGCTGTTCAACCTGTCGGTGGTACTGCCGCAGCTGCTGGCCAGCCTGGCGGTGGGGTTGGCCGTCAGTCGCGCCGACGACAAGAGCCTGATCTTTACCATCTGCGCCGTCAGCCTGGCGGTGTCTTCCCTGGCCTGGAGCCTGGTCAGGGAGGGGGAAAACACCACCCGACCCCCACCCGCTTCCAGCCACTAAAACGGCGGCAGACCACGTTTTTGAACGGAAAAGGTATCCGATCCTTTACAGATATGGTCAACAACTGGGTCTTTTGACGTTTCTCGAAGGGCGGTTCCATTCGGGGGATTTTTCTCTAGAATGGAGCGAGTCCTAGATCGGGAGTATGTTCATGCGCCGTACCGTTTCCATCGCTCTGCTGACCGCCGCTGTCCTGCTGACTGGCTGTGCCAGCTCTCCCACTGACGGCGACCTGGCATCCTTCTGCCACGGCTACATTCAGAAGGGCCTGGGTGAGTACCCCATCGAAGACGTTGATCGCAACGCCATGTGGTTGTCCTGGAATGAGGTGGTCCCGGTCACGCTGTTCGAGGGCAAGATGGACCAGCCCAGCTTTCAGGAAGGCCGTGATGCCTTCGGGGTACAAATGGCGGCCAACGACGTGATAGCCATGCAGTCCACCATTTCAGGTAACTGTGACCAGGGGAAGAATCACCTCTGGCGCTGGTGGTAGCTCGGTCGACGGCATACTTCGTTCTTTCCCACTTCACGTAACGAATGACGGCGGCGCCTTGGAATTAGGTAAACCTTCCCGGGAACCGACGCTCCTCCGTGCATCGCATTGACCTGAGCGATAACGCCGGGCGCACCTTCCCGGCCATTCTCCGCCGCCAGGCCCGCGCCAGCGGCGGCACGCCGTTCCTGCTTAACGACACCCAATCCATCAGCTTCGCCGAAGCCGATGAGCTCACCGATCGCCTGGCCGGGGGCCTGCGCGCGCTGGGTGTGAGAGCCGGTGAGCGGATTGGCCTGTATCTGGGCAACTGCCCGGAGTTTGTGCTGCTGACGCTGGCAGCCAACAAACTGGGCGCCATCTGGGTGCCCATCAGCACTGACTACCGCGGCGAATGGTTGCGCGGCACCCTGGAGCACTCCCGCTGCCGGCTGTTGCTGGCGGACGCAGAGCGGGCAGTGCGGCTGGAAGAACTAGACGATCCGAAGCAGTACGGCACCCCGGTCTTTGTGGGTGAGGGCAATCCCCCCGGCTGGCTGCGTTACGCTGATCTGCTGCAGAGCGTGCCTATTGAGGCGGCTGTGGAGCAGAACTGCGGCGACACCTGCGCCATCCTCTGGACCTCCGGGACCACCGGCAAGTCCAAAGGCGTGATGCAGAACTACAATGGCTGGATTCGCGCCATCGATCAGGGCGCAAGTCCCATGTTCGACTCCCGCGAGGGCGACATCATCTACTGTGTCCTGCCGCTCTTCAACACGGGCGCGTGGATTACCTCGGTATACCGGGCGCTGTTGGAGGGCATACCCTGCGTGATTGAGCCCCGCTTCTCGGTGACCGAATTCTGGTCCCGTATCGCCAGGTTCCACGCTACCCAGACCTTCCTGATCGGCGCCATGAGCGTATTCCTGTGGAAACAGCCGGAGCGCGAGGACGATGCGGCAACGACTCTGAGCAAAGCCATGATCGTGCCGTTTCCGCCGGAGCTGCGCTCGCCCTTCGAGGCGCGCTTCGGCCTCAAGATTCTTACCGCCGGCCTGGGCATGAGCGAGTGCCAGCTGGTTGCCAACCAGCTGGGAGCCAGCGTGGAGCTACCCCCGCACTCCCTGGGTTACCCGCCGGCGGATATCGATCTCAAGCTCTGTGACGATGACGGAAACGAGGTGCCGGATGGCGAGGCGGGGGAGATGTGCATCAAGCCGCTGGCCCCCCACATCCTGTTCAACGGCTACTTCGAAAACCCCGAGGCTACCGCGGCGGCCTTCCGCGGCGACTACTTCCTGACCGGCGATATGGCGCGCCGGGACCCGGACACCGGCGCCCTGTACTTCGTCGATCGCAAGAAAGACGTGGTGCGCTTTGCCGGGCGCAATATTTCGTCGCTCGAAGTGGAAAGCGTAGTGCGCAATCATCCGCTGGTGCAGGACGTGGCCGCCTACGGCATTCCTTCGGCGGAGCTGGAGAGCGAGGATGAGCTCAAGCTCGATGTGGTGCTGGTGCCCGGCAAACAGCTCAGCCCCGAGCACCTGTGCGACTTTGTCGCCGAGAATGCCCCGCACTACTTTGTACCGCGTTACCTGGACTACGTCAGCAAGCTGCCTTACACGCCCACCAACAAGGTGCAGAAGTACAAGCTGCGCAAGCGCGGCGTGACTCCCACGACCTGGGACCGCCAGGCGGCGGGCTACCGGGTGCCACGCCAGGCACCATGAAAACGCGGCCTGGACCGATCCTGCACCTCGACAGTGTGCGATGAACGAACCCTGGCTGGACAAAAAAAGCTGGCGCGATAACCGCATCCTCTCCGGGGCTCGCTACAGTCACTGGGCGCTGCTGGCGTTCGCGCTGGTGTGGAATGGCATTACCCTGCCGCTGTTCCTGAATGCCGGGGAATTTTGGGGGCGCATCGAACAGGAGCCAGGCCTCCTGCTGGCCTTGCTGTTCCCGCTGGTGGGTGTCGGCTTGATCGTTGCCGTGGTCTGGGCCTTTATGGGCTGGCGCAAGTTTGGCCCGGCGCCGCTGGTACTGGACCCGTTTCCCGGCAGCATCGGCGGCCACGTCGGCGGCTGGGTAGACACGCGCATCCCGTTTTCCGCTCAGCAGCGCTTCGATGTAAAGCTCGCCTGCATGCGCAGTTCGGTCAGCGGTTCCGGTAAGGACCGCAAGCGCAGCGAGTCCGTGCACTGGCAGACTGACGGCGTCTGCCACACTGAGCGCACAGGCGCCGGCACGCAGCTGTTCTTCCGCTTCTCCGTGCCTGCCGACCTGCCCGCCGCCGACCTGCCGCGCACCGGCACTTACTACCTCTGGCGCCTGAGCGTGGCCTGCGAGCTGGATGGCCCCGACTTTGCCCGCAGTTACGACATCCCGGTATTTGCCACCGGTCAGTTGTCGGGCTTGCAGCAGGGCACCGAGACCCACGCCGCGACCCAGGACCTGGCTATGGAGGGGCTGGAATCCATTGCCGAGTTCCGGCCGGTGCCCGGTGGCATCGAAGCCTTCTTCCCGGCCCTGCAACGGCCGGGGCAGGGCATCGCAGCCATCCTGTTCGGCGGCCTGTTCGCCGGTATCGGCATCGGCGTGGGCTATGCGAAGGACGGTGGAGTGATGATCCCGGTGGTGTTCTTTACTGTCGGTATGCTGATTCTCGGCTATGGCATCTGGTACCTGGCGAAGTCGCTGCTGGTGGGTGTCACCGGTGAAGGGGTGCGGTGCCGGCGCTTCCTGTTTGGCTACCCCATGACGACCCGGCAGATGGCGCGGGCCGACTTCACACATTTCGAGATCGACAAGACCGCCAGCAGCAGTAGCGGGAAGGAGACCACCGTCTATTACCAGCTACACGCCCATGGGCGCGACGATGTGTCACTGCCGGTCGGCGAGCGCTTGACCAGCCGCGCCGAGGCGGAATTGCTGAAGGAAACTTTCGAGACCTACCTGGGCACCGAATAGCGCGGCCTGAAATGACCGCAGCTCGGGCTTGCGCCCGGCCGCCTGGTTGCGGAAACTTTGCGGCTTCATCGAGACTCAAGGAATACCCATGCCCAACGTAATTTATGTCGAAGCCGACGGCACCCGCCACGAGGTCGAGCTGGAAGAGCAGATGAACCTGATGGAAGGCGCCACCATGAATCTGGTGCCCGGTGTGGAGGGCATGTGCGGCGGCATCGCCTCCTGTGCGACCTGCCACTGTTACATCGACGAGCCCTTCCTGTCCAAACTGCCGGCCCAGGGTCCCCAGGAGCTGGAGATGTTGAAGACGGCCAAGGGCCGCAAGGAGAACTCCAGGCTGGGCTGCCAGGTGCTGGTGACCTGGGAGATGGAGGGGATGGAAGTGCACCTGCCTGCGGAACAGGGGCAGGAGCCGCTGTCCTGAGCAGCACCGTGTGTATGCCGTTGTCCCGGTCACCCTGAGCCGGCGGTGCTCGCCTCTGCAGTTGAACAGAAGCTAAGCAGGGTTGCGTAACTCTGTTTTGAGAATTTCATGTTTCTGGCTGGCATCCGTCACCGGGGTCTATTAGACAAGTCGCTGAAAAGCGTACAAAAGCCGTTTTCCGGGCGTCTTTGAAGTGTCACATCGACGATAACTTGTCGTCATCTTTCTCTCATCAAAACGTTACATAGCCGTCAACGGGCTGTCGCATTGCCTCTATAAGTTCGCGTGTGGAGTTAGGGGAGTCAGGCGCAAGGCCTGACCAACTTTATTGGGACGCCTCGCACCCCACGGGGCGAACAACCATGCAACGAGGCTCGTGTAATGAATAAAGCTGTAGATAAGGACGTTATCGACGCGCTGATCGACGATGACGCCGAAAACATTGGATCCAACCCTACGGAGAACCGTCCGTTCCACGACATCTTGCGCGCTGAGATGGAGCGTCGCGATGTATTGAAAGGCAGCCTGGCCTCCGCGGCCACCGGCTTCTTCGCGGCGAGTGGCATTTCCTCGACCGCGCAGGCGCAGACCAGCAGCCTGATGAACTTCACGCCGGTCTCCCTGGCCGACGCCGCTGCCGGCGACGGCACGCAGCCGCTGCTGTCACCGGACTACGATATGCAGACGCTGATCCCCTGGGGTGACCCCATCGAGCCCAGCGGCCCGGCCTACCGGGAACACGCCAACACCTCCCGCGAGCAGGCCAACCAGGTGGGTATCGGCCACGACGGTATGTGGTTCTTCCCGCTGGCGGAAGACCTGGTAGCCGATCCCAGCGTGCCGGTAATCAACGATTTCCTGCAGCGCTGGTTCAACGTCAACACCCGCGGCCTGATGTGCATCAACCACGAGTTCGGCAACAACTTCCAGGTACTGGGTAAAGAAGCACCCGAATCTCTGGAGGACGTGCGCATTTCCCAGCACGCTCACGGCGTGTCTGTGATCCAGATCGAGCTGATGGACGGTGTGTGGCAGACGGTAGACAGCCAGTTCGCCCGTCGCATTCACGTGAACACTCCGGTCGAATTCTCCGGTCCGGCTGCCGGCCACCCGCTGCTGCAAACCCCGGCCGGGAATATTCCGCTCGGTACGGTTAACAACTGCGGCAACGGCACCACGCCGTGGGGCACTTACCTGACCTGTGAAGAGAACTTCAACGCTTACTTCGGTGCCACCAACACCGAGAGCACCTGGGTTGCGACTCCGCTGCAGGAGCGTTTCGGCTTCGCAGAAGGCGGCACCTTCGGCAACTACCAGTGGTGGATGTGGGACAAGCGTTTCGACCTGTCTGATCCCGACTACACCAACGAAGAAAACCGCTTCGGCTGGATGGTGGAGATCGACCCGCAGGACGCCAACCATGTTCCGGTCAAGCGCACCGCCATGGGCCGCTTCAAGCACGAAGGTGCGGCATGGACGGTGGGTGACGACGGTCGCATCGCCTTCTACATGGGCGACGACGAGCGCTTCGACTACCTCTATAAGTACGTCTCCGCCGAGCCCTACCAGCAGATGCTGGCTGCCGGCGTAAGCCCACTGGACGACGGTACTCTGTACGTGGCCCGGTTCAGCGAAGGTGGTGTTGGTGAGTGGCTGGAACTGAGCCTCAACAATCCGACGCTGGCGGGTCTGTACAGCGACATGGGTGAACTGTTGGTCAACACCCGCCTGGCGGCGGACGCAGTGGGCGCCACCCCGATGGACCGCCCCGAGTGGACGGCGACCACCGCGGCCACCAACGGTACCTGCTACGTGACGCTGACCAACAACAGCCGCCGCGAAGAAGCCAACGCGGCCAACCCGCTGGTACCGAACGCCGATGGTCACATCATCCGCTTTACCGACGACACTCCGTCTGGCACCACCTTCGATTGGGAGATCTTCCTGATCGCGCAAGATACTCACGGCACCGAAGAGTCCTTCTCGGATCCGGACGGCCTGGGCGTAGACTTCGAGGGCCGGGTATGGATCGAGACCGACGGTGGCCAGAAGGATGGCCTGCAGGACCAGCTGCTGATTGCTGATCCCAACACCAAGGAAATCCGTCGCCTGTTCATGGGCGTGAACGGCGACGAAATCACCGGCATCGCCTATACGCCCAACCGCCGCACCGCGTTCATCAACGTGCAGCACCCGGGCAACGGTGACCCCACGGCTACCAACTTTCCTGCGCCGACCGACGGTGTCACGGTTCCCCGTGACTGCACCGTGGTCCTGACCCGCAAGGACGGCGGTGTTGTAGGTTCCTGATCCGGCCTCTCAGCGCCGCCCCCCGCGGCGCATTCTCTCAAACGCCGAAGTGCTCCCACTTCGGCGTTTTCATTTCCGCCACAAAGCGTGAATAGTTCCAGGGCCAGCTCGCGGGAATGCCCTCGGCGTCCAGATACCAGCTCTGGCAGCCGCCGGTGTACCAGATGGTGTGCTTCGCCGCCTCCACGCGCTCCGCGTCAAAAGCCTCCATCGCTTCCCGAGTGGCGCACAGCGCGCTGCCCGTCTCCTGTGCACGGGCCACCAGCTGGGCGATGTAGCCCCACTGGTGCTCGGCGATATCGATCAGCGAGTAGTTACCCACCGGGCCGTTGGGGCCGTTGAGCATGAAGAAGTTGGGAAAACCCGGCATGGACACGGCGAGGTAGGCCACGGGTCGCCGCGCCCACAGGGTCTCCAGGTCCATCCCTCCGGCGCCGATGATCTCCATAGGGCGCATGAACTGGTCGGCCCGGAAGCCGGTCGCCAGGGCGATGACATCCAGCTCGTGCAGCTCGCCGTCGGCGGTGCGGATGCCGGCGGGCTCGATGCGCTCGATAGCGGCGCGCACCAGCCTCGCCTGGGGGTGCTGGATTTTCTCGTAGTAGTCCGGTGAGAAGATCAGCCGCTTGCACATGGGCTCGTGGTCGGGTCGCAGGGCCTCCTTTAGCGCCGGGTCTGCGATGCTTGCCAGGTTGTCGAAACAGGCCTGGCGGAAGTACTGTGCCCCCGGTGAGTCGGGCTGGGTGATGCCCAGGGTGTAGTTCTCAACGTTCTGATTGTAGGTCTCCACGTCCATGAAGCGCTCCAGCAGCGCAGGGTCGGCGCGAAATGCGGCGCGCTCCTGCTCGCTGAAGTAGCCGTTTTTCACTGGCATGATCCACTGCGGGTTGCGCACGAAATGACTGAGCCGGCCGGATACGCCGGCCAGCGCGGAGATGATCTGCACCCCGGTGGAGCCCATGCCCACCACGCCCACCCGGCCGTCGAGTCCGACGCCGTGGTCCCAGCGAGCGGTGTGGAACAGCGCCCCCTCGAATGTCTCCAGCCCGGGAATCGCCGGCATGCTGGGGTGATGCAGCACCCCGGTGGCGGCAATCACCACGTCAGCGCGGTCGCTGGCACCATTGGCCAGGGTCAGCGTCCAGCCGCCGTCCTCCCAGGCAGCGCGCTCGATCTGGGTATTGAAACGGATATGGTCGCGCACCCCGTAGCGGTCACAGGTGCGCTCGAAATAGGCCTGGATTTCCGGGCCCGGGGGCAGGTGGCGGGTCCAGTCCGGGTTGCGCTCGAAGCTGTAGGTGTAGTGGTGGGAGGGCACATCGCAGGTCAGCCCCGGATACGTGTTCTCGCGCCAGGTGCCGCCCAGCCGGTCGGCTTTCTCATAGAGCGTGAAATCCACACCCTGTGCCTTGAGCTTGATGCCGGCCAGCAGTCCGGCCATACCGGCACCGATAACGACTACCCGGTAGTCGCTCATGGCCTAGGCCGGTAGTTCCAGGCTCACGGTGCCGCTCATGTGATTCCCCCAGGCGTTGTTGTCGCCCCTGACCTGCAGTTCGAGCGTGCGGCTACCGGGGTTCACGGCACTGACTTCGCCGCTGATGGTCATCACCATGCCGGGCAGGTTGGGTGCCCCCAGCTTGATGGACAGGGCTTTCACCACCGCCTCCGGGCCGCTCCAGTCGGTGACATAGCGCGTCATCAGGCCCTGGCTGGTGAGGATGTTCATGAACACGTCCGGAATGCCGGTGGACTGGGCCACGGCCTTGTCGTGGTGCACCTTCTCGAAATCCCGGGTGGCCAGCGCCGCGCCGACGATCAGCCCGGTGCTGACGGGAATCTGCAGCGGCGGCAATGTCTCCCCCGGTTCGAAATCCGTAGAGGTAAGCGTTTCCCGGCGAGGCTCGGGGGCCGGCGTCAGTTCCCCCGGGTCCGGTGGCTCGAAGCCCATGGCGGCGGCGGTGCCTTCCGGCGGCCTGAATTTGAACACCCGGAAGCGCTGGGTGCCGATCACCTTACCGGCCTGGTCACTGAAGGTGGCTAGGGTTTCGAAGAAGTAGCCCTCGCCGCGACCAGTGCTTTTGCGCTCGGAGATAGTGTCGATCACCATCTCCATGTACACCGTATCGCCGGGCGACACTTCCTTCATGTACTCCTGAATGACATTGGTGCCCAGGGTGCCGATATAGCCGTTGGCGTTGAACAACTCCACCAGGTCGCTCTGTGCATCGGAGGGGCGACCCTCGGTCGCCACCTTGATGCCTTCCTGGTTCCACACATACATCATGGCCGGCGGGGCGATCAGCCGGCCGCGACGGCTGGCGGCCGCCCATTCCGCATCCAGGTAGGCCGGGTTCCTGTCACCCATGGCCTCGGCCCAATGGCGAATCATAGCGGGGTTGACCGTATCCCTGGCCGGCTGGCGCGGGCAGACCTCGCGCCCGACGTAGGCGTATACCTGGGCCTCGAAATCCTCTAGCTGCTGGGCGGTCATAGGTACTCCTGCGCCGTGTTCACCGGGACATTAACGGCGCTTTGCGGCGCAGGGGCAAGGCGCGGGCCGGGTCTGCAGGCCTTGGTTCACATAGTTGAATGAGATGGCGCGACGGCTGTGGCCGCCCTCGCAAGCCGGTTGCTACACTCCGGTAAAACAGGAGGTGACGTGGGCGAACTGCATTTTCACCCGGAGGCGTTGATCGAGGCGGCCATGGAAGCGACCGGGCTCAGCGATTTTGGCGAGCTGCCGGTGCGACCGGGTCTGGAAGCGCTGTGTGCCACCTACGAGGCCAACGTGCTCGACCCGGCGGGCCGCCAGCGCTGCTACGACCGGCTGGTCAACCTGCTCAGCG
>JANQGK010000146.1 GCA_028277365.1 Halieaceae bacterium
CTGGGTGCACTGCTGCTGACCAGTGCCGCGTTCCTGGTGCCGGCCCTGGGGCAGGGTCTGCTGATTTCCACCCTTGCCAAAAACCAGTTCGTAGCCGCCCAGTTCGCGGTGTTCTCGGGCTTTATGCCCGCCTTCCTGCTGTCCGGTTTCCTGTTCGAAATCGACAGCATGCCCGGCTGGTTGCAGGGCCTGACCTACGTGGTGCCGGCCCGGCACTACGTGCAGTCTCTGCAGTCGATCTTCCTGGCCGGCGACTACTGGCCGGAGTTGCTGTTCAACGGCGCGGCGCTGCTGGCGGTGGGGGCGCTGTTCTTTGCCGTCACGCTGCGCAACTCCCACGAGGTACTGGACTGATGTGGGCGCGGCTCAGTGTGGCTATCTGGAAGGAGATGGTCAGCTACCTGCAGGACCCGACCACCCGGCGCTTCCTGATCGGCGCGCCGATCGTGCAGACCGTGCTGTTTGCCTATTCGGCCACCCTCGATGTGCAGAACATCGATGTCGCGGTGCTCGACCAGGACAACGGCCGCTGGTCCCACGAGCTGGTGGCGCGGGTGGACGGCGCCTGGTTCACCGATGACATTATTACCGCCCGTGACAGCGGCGAGCTCGAAGAGCTCATCACCGCGCGGGAGGCGCTAGTGGCCCTGCGCCTGGCGCCGGATTTCTCACGCCTCATCGATGCCGGCCTGCCCGCCACGGTGCAGGTGCTGGTAGACGGTCGCCGTGCCAATGCCGGGCAGGTGGCGACTTCCTACCTCGGCACCGTGGTGGATGAGCTGGGCGCTTCATTGGTGCCGGCCGCGACCACACAGCCGCCGCTGCTGGAGGAACGCCACTGGTTCAATCCTAATCTCAACTACCGCTGGTTCATGGTGGCCAATCTCAGCGCCGTGCTGGGCATGATGATGTGCCTGGTAGTGACCTCCCTGTCGATTGCCCGGGAACGGGAGATGGGCACCTTTGACCAGCTGCTGGTGTCGCCCATCAGCTCTACCGAGATCATTATCGCCAAGACCATGCCGGGCATGATGGCGGGCTTCGTGGTGAGCTTAATCATCACACTGCTGGCGGTATTCGCCTTCGGTGCCCCCTACACCGGCCAGCTACTGCTGTTCCCCTTTGCCCTGGCTCTGTTCGTGCTGTCGGTGGTGGGCATGGGCCTGCTGATCTCTGCCCTGTGCAATACTCAGCAGCAAGCCATCATGGGCTCTTTTTTCAGCTCCATCCCCTTTGTGCTGACCTCCGGCTTCGCCACCCCCGTGGAGAACATGCCCGAGTGGCTGCAATGGGGGGCGGAGCTCAACCCGCTCAAGCATTATCTGGTGGTGGTGCAGGGCAGCTTCTTCAAGTCTCACGGCGTGGCCGACGTGGTAGCCAGTATCTGGCCCCTGTTGCCGCTGGCTCTGGGTTCGCTGGCGATTGCGTCAATAGAGGTGCGCAGCAAGCTGGCATAGACAGTGGCCCATTTTGACCCTTTGCCACGTTCAGGGTGCGGGCTATAGTTTGCGACCAAGCTCGAAAGTACGGTTATGAAACTATGTCTGTTGCAGAGAAGGCCCTGAACGACGACGCCTGGTCGGTACCGCTGGAATCCATCGACCCGGCCCAGCCCGACCGCTTCCAGGACAACAGCATCTTGCCCTGGTTTGAACGCCTGCGCCGGGAGGATCCGGTGCATTTTACAGACCACCCGGAATTTGGCCGCTACTGGTCCGTGACCCGGTACGAGGACATTATGTATGTGGATACTCACCACGACGTTTTCTCCTCCGAACCGAGCATCACCCTGCGCGACCAGCCGGAAGATTTCACGCTGCCCATGTTCATTGCCATGGACGAGCCACGCCACAGCAAGCAGAGAGGCGAGGTCAATCCTGTCGTGGGCTCGCGCAACCTGCCCAACTTTGCGGAGCTGATCCGCACTCGTACCCAGGAGGTGCTGGACAAGCTGCCGATCGGCGAGACTTTTAACTGGGTAGACGAGGTGTCCATCGAGCTGACCACGCGCATGTTGGCCACCCTGTTCGATTTCCCTTACGAGGAGCGAAGCCGGCTGACCCGCTGGTCCGATGTCGCCACGGCCATGCCGGGGGGTGACTTCATCGAGACCGAGGAGCAGCGTCGCGAGGAGCTCCTTGAGTGCCTGCAGACTTTTACCGAGCTGTGGAACCAGAAGGCCCAGCTGCCGCCCCAGCACGACATGGTGTCGATGCTGGCCCACGGCGAGAACACGAAAAACATGCAGCCGCTGGAGTACCTGGGCAACCTGTTGCTGTTGATCGTCGGTGGCAACGACACCACCCGCAATTCCATGAGCGGCAGCGTATTGGCACTGCACGAAAACCCCGCCGAATTCGCCAAGCTCAAGGCCAACCCAAAGCTGATTCCGTCGATGGTGTCCGAGACCATTCGTTGGCAGACGCCGCTGGCCTTCATGCGGCGCACCGCCCTGGAAGACACCGAACTGGGTGGCAAAGCTATCCGCAAGGGCGACAAGGTCGCCATGTGGTACCTGTCGGGGAACCGCGATGACTCGGTGTTTGAAGACCCCGATGCATACATCATCGACCGCCCCAACGTGCGCAAGCACTTGAGCTTCGGCTACGGTATCCACCGCTGCATGGGCAGCCACCTCGCGGAGCTGCAGTTGAAGATTCTCTGGGAGGAGATCCTCGCGCGCTTCGAGCGCATCGAGGTGGTGGGCGAGATTCGCCGCAGCCACTCCATCTTTGTCAGGGGTTACACCCACTTGCCGGTACGCCTGCACCCGAAGCAGGTTTAGTCCCCCTCCCTCTCGCCTCCTGTCGGCCGGCCCGCGCTCAGGGCGGGCCGCCCCCCGCAGCTCGTCGATGAGTGCCTGCCAGGAAGGATGCAGCGCCATGCCGTCCTCTTAATCCAGCACCTGGCGGTCGTGGCTGCCCTGGCCGTGTTCGCGCTGCTTGCCGCAGGGTCAGCAGACCAGGTGGCCGTCGGGAGGATACTTGTATGCCAGCAAAACATACTGTATGTTCAAAACCCTTTTTCCGGAGGTCTCCCCATGAGTGAAATCGAGCAGTTTCGCGAGTCAACGCGGGCCTGGCTGGAAGCCAACTGCCCGCAGAGTATGCGCGCCCCCGCCAAGGGCGAAGGCGATGTTTACTGGGGCGGCCGCAACCCGGAGATGAGTCACCCGGACCAGAAAATCTGGGCCGACCGCATGGGCGAGCGCGGCTGGACTACGCCCGAGTGGCCCGCTGAGTATGGTGGCGGTGGCCTCAGCAAGGAGCAGACTAAGGTGCTTCGGGAAGAAATGCGCCGCATCGGGGCGCGCAACCCGCTGGACAGCTTCGGCATCTCAATGCTGGGCCCGGCGCTGCTCAAGTACGGCAGCGAGGAACAGAAAAAGGAACACCTGCCGAGAATCGTGCGCGGCGAAATCCGCTGGTGCCAGGGCTACTCGGAGCCGGGCGCCGGTTCCGACCTCGCCAGCCTGCAGACCCGCGCCGAGGATAAGGGCGACCACTATCTGGTAAGCGGCCAGAAGGTTTGGACCTCCTACGCCGACAAAGCCGATTGGATTTTCTGTCTGACCCGCACCGACAACAGCGGCACCAAGCACGAGGGCATTTCCTTCCTGCTGTTCGATATGGCCAGTGAGGGTGTTACCACCCGCCCCATCAAGCTCATCTCCGGCAAGTCGCCGTTTTGCGAGACCTTCTTTGACAACGTGCGGGTGCCCAAGGCCAACCTGATGGGCGAAGAGGGCAAGGGTTGGGAGATTGCCAAGTACCTGCTCACCCACGAGCGGGAAATGATTTCCGGTTTCGGCTTTGGCTCCAGCCGTCGCACTCTGGCGCAGCTGGCCCGCGATGAAATCGGCATCGGTTCCGACGGCCGGCTGGAAGATCCCATCCTACGCAAGGACATCGCCCAGCTGGAGTTGGACGTGCTGGCCTTTGGTGCCACCATGGAGCGGGTGCGCGATGAGGCCAAAGCCGGGCAGGGCCTGGGCGCGGCCTCATCTATCTTTAAGTATTACGGTACCGAGCTCAACAAGCGCCGCTACGAGTTGATCATGTCCGCCAGCGGTGAGCAGGCCCTGGCCTGGGAGGGTGAGGCCTACAACGGTGGCGATACGCCCCGCGCCTGGCTGCGCACCAAGGCCAATTCCATCGAGGGCGGGACCTCTGAAATCCAGCTCAACATCATTGCCAAGCGTGTGCTTGGCTTGCCCAGCTGATACGGCTTCACGGAACGGGAACGCGTACATGGCACTGGTACTGAACGAAGATCAATTGATGCTCAAGGACGCCGCCGCCGGCTTCCTGGCAGAAAAGGCCCCGATTGCTGAGCTTCGCCGTCTGCGCGATGAAGGCAGCGACACCGGCTATAGCCAGCCGCTGTGGGCGGATATGGCAGCGATGGGCTGGCCCGGTATTGCCATCCCCGAGGCCTATGGCGGCCTGGGCTTCGGTTACACCGGCCTTGGCATTGTGCTGGAGCAGATGGGCCGTAACCTCAGCGCATCGCCCCTGCAGTCTTCCATCCTGGTGGGCGCCTCCGCGATCGTACGGCTGGGCAGTGATGCCCAGAAGGAGACCCTACTGCCGAAGCTGGCCGCTGGCGAGCTGACCCTGGCACTGGCCATTCAGGAAGGCAACCATCATGCCCCTCACAAGACTGCGATGTCTGCCCACCGCGACGGTGATGACTGGGTGCTGGACGGCCGTAAGGTGCTGGTCTTTGACGGTCACGGCGCGGACACCCTGATCGTCGTGGCGCGTAGCGCCGGTGCCGCCGGTGAAGACGCCGGACTCAGTCTGTTCCTGGTGGATGCAGGCGCCGCCGGTGTGAATATAGAACGGGTCGCCATGCTCGACAGTCGCAACAGCGCCACCGTCACCCTCGACCAGGTGCGAGTGGGAGTCGATGCCCTGTTGGGGCCGGAGGGTGATGCCTTTGGTCCCCTGCAGTGGGTGCTGGATATCGCCAACATCGGTCTGTCTGCAGAGCTGCTGGGCCTGTCGGTAGAGGCCTTCGAGCGCACCATGGCTTATCTCAAGGAGCGCAAGCAGTTTGGCGTGCCGATCGGCTCGTTTCAGGGCCTGCAACACCGCGCCGCCGAAATGTATGCCCAGCTTGAGCTGGCCCGGTCCATTGTTCTGAAGGCCTTGCAAGCGGCGGACGCCGAGGAAGCCGGCCTGTCGGCGCTGGCCAGCGCCTGCAAGGCGAAGCTCTGTGAAGTAGCTACACTGGTGACCAATGAGGCAATCCAGATGCACGGCGGGATCGGCATGACCGACGAATTCGATATCGGCTTTTTTATCAAGCGCGCCCGCGTGGCCCAGCAGGCCTACGGCGACTACAGCTACCACCTGGACCGCTTCGCTCGCCTCAACGACTACTGAGTGGCAACGATGCAAGGGCTGGCTGAGCTGGAAGCCGCGGTCGCCGCCATGACCGCGGACGATGCCCCCTTTGCCGTTGAAGAGGTAGAGGTGCGCGGCCAGCACTACCGCAGCTACCGCAACCAGCCCGCCAACCTTGCTGCCTACTTCAATATGATGGCCAACCATGCCACGAAGGAAGTTGTGGTGATGGGGGACGAGCGCTACAGCTACGCTGAGGCCCTGGCCCTGTCGAAGCAGTTCGCCGCCGCTCTGCAGCAGCGCTACGGGCTCGCCCCCGGTGACCGCGTTGCTATCGCCATGCGCAACAACCCCCAGTGGATGTTCGCTTTCATCGGTACCGTGCTGGCCGGCGGCATCGTGGTGCCCATGAATTCCTGGTGGACCGGGGAAGAGCTGGAGTACGGACTCAAAGACTGCGATGCGAAAATCGTCGTGGTCGACCCCGACCGGGCCGCGCGCATTGCCCCCTTTGCGGACCAGTTGGGGCTGATCGGCGTGGGGGATTTCGACGGCGAGGAAGTCGTCGATTTCATGGCGCTGGTGCGGGAGTTCGAAGGCCTGGAGCCGGCGGCCTCGGAGGCCGCTCCGGATGACGACGCCTGCATCATGTACACCTCCGGTTCCACCGGCCACCCCAAGGGTGCGGTGCAGACCCACCGCAGCGTACTGGCGGCCCTGTTCAGCTGGCTGCTGCTGGGCAGCGCCAGCAACAGCCTGGCGCCGGCGGCGGAGTCGACGTTCTCGCCCTGTGCGCTGATGACCGTGCCTCTGTTCCATGCCACTGGCAGCCACAGCCTGTTCATGCTGTCGCTGATGATCGGCCGCAAGATCGTGCTGATGCACAAGTGGGATGTGCAGGAGGCCATGCGGCTGATCGAGGCGGAACGGGTGACTAATTTCAACGGCGTGCCCACCATGTCCGCCGAGCTGCAGGCGACAGCCGCAGACAGCCCCTACGACCTGTCCAGCCTCAAGGAAATCTATGCCGGCGGCGCCGCGCGTCCGCCGGACCAGGTAAAGAAAATCACTACCGCCTTCAAGGGCTCCAGCGCCGGCATCGGCTATGGGCTTACTGAAACCAACGCCCTGGGCTCGGTCAACAGCGGCGCCTTTTACCTGGCCAGGCCCGACAGCGCCGGGCGCCCGGTGCCGGCGGTGACTGACTTCCGCATTGTGGATGAGCAGGGCAACAGCCTGCCGCCAGGCGAGCGCGGCGAAGTGTGTATCTCCAGCCCCGCCAATGTGCGGGGTTACTGGAACAAGCCCGAGGCCACCGCGGCCGCCTTCAAGGGCGGCTGGTTTCACACCGGCGACGTCGGCTACATGGACGAGGACGGCTTCATTTACATCGTCGACCGCATTAAGGACATCATCATTCGCGGCGGCGAGAATGTCAGCTGCATCGAAGTAGAGGCGGCCATCTATCAGCACGAGGCAGTCGATGAAGCGGCAGTGTTCGGCCTGCCCGACGAGCGCCTGGGTGAAGTGGTCGGCGCGGCAGTGGTGCTGCGGGAGCCTGGCAGCCTGGATGCCGAGACGCTGAAGGCCTACCTGGGCGGACACCTGGCCGGTTTCAAGATTCCCGCCCACGTGTGGTTTCTCGACGACAAGCTACCGCGCATTGCATCGGGTAAGATTTTCAAACGACAACTTAAGGCGGAATACGCCGCCCAACTGAACTCCGGGGGAGACTAGTCATGGGAACATCAAGCGCAGAACAGAGCCAGGCGCTGGCAGGTACCGTCGAGGGCAATATGGACCTCGGCGTCAGCGAGCGAATCAAGCCTATCCTCGAGCAGGTGCGGCAGTTCATTTCCGACAAGATCATTCCGCTTGAAGAAGAGTTCTATGCGGAGATCGGCAAGGGCGGCGACCGCTGGCAGTGGACCGGGCGCCAGACCGAGATTCTCGAAGCATTGAAGTCCGAAGCGAAGGAAAAGGGGCTGTGGAACTTCTTCCTGACCGAAGGCGACCGCGGTTTTGGCATGACCACCGTAGAATACGCCTATCTGGCGGAAGAAATGGGCCGCTCGCATCTGGCGGCGGAGTGCTTCAACTGCTCGGCGCCGGACACCGGCAATATGGAAGTGCTGGAAAAATACGGCAGTGAGGCCCAGAAAGCGCAATGGTTGGAGCCGCTGCTGAATGGCGAAATCCGTTCGGCGTTCGCGATGACAGAGCCCGGCGTGGCGTCCTCGGACGCCACCAACATCTGTACCGAGGCGAAACTGGATGGCGATGAGTGGGTCATCAACGGTGAAAAGCACTACATCAGCGGCGCCGGCGACCCGCGCTGCAAGATTCTCATCGTTATGGTGAAGACCGACCCGGAGGCGCCCAAGCACCTGCAGCAGTCACAAATCCTGGTGCCCATGGACACCCCGGGGGTGGAAAACATCCGCCCGATGAACGTGTTCTCCATGGACGATGCCCCTCACGGCCACATGCACATGAAGTTCACCGACGTGCGGGTGCCCAAAGACAACATCATCCTCGGCCCGGGCCGCGGCTTCGAGATTTCCCAAGGCCGTCTTGGCCCCGGTCGTATTCACCACTGCATGCGTGCCATCGGCGCCGCCGAGCGCGCCCTGCGGCTGCTGTGTGAGCGGGCCACCACGCGCCAGGCCTTCGGTAAACCGCTGGCTCGCCTGGGTGGCAATATCGACATTATTGCCAATGCCCGTATGGATATTGAGATGGCACGCCTGTTGACCCTGAAGACCGCCTGGATGATGGACAATGTGGACCCCAAGCAGGCCCGCGTTTGGATATCCATGATCAAGACCGCGGTGCCGAATATCTCCATCCGCATAGTCGACGAAGCTATCCAGGTGTTCGGCGCCCTGGGTGTGTCCCAGGATACGCCGCTGGCCGCCATGTACATGCAGCAGCGCACGCTGCGGCTGGCCGATGGCCCGGACGCGGTGCACCGCATGGTGGTGGGCCGCAATGAGCTCAAGCAGTACATGGTGCAGGACTCAGTCAGCGCGACCTTTAGGGACGGCTGACGCCGTCAGCTCAAGGCTGCTCGTGATGGCCCTTTTCGCGAATTTGCTGCGCAAATACGCTGGGGCCGCGGGCGCTTTTCGCAGCTTTGGCTGAGCAATTGCGCTTAGCTGGCGATTGCAGCGAACCTTCCGCTTGCCATTGGGTCGGAGTAGGGTAATCCTATAGAGGCTGTTACCACTACCCGATCCAATGCGCTGCCGACTACTTTCTCTGCTGCTTACGTCCTGCCTGTCACTGGCATTTTCCTCTTTCACCCTTGCCGAGAATTTCCCCCGGCCGCAGGCCTTACAGCCGGCGGTAGATTTCTGGGTCAAGGTCTACACAGAAGTCGACACTCGCAGCGGCTATGTCCATGATGCCGATGAGGT
The DNA here is from genome assembly GCA_028277365.1 of Halieaceae bacterium. Lineage (GTDB taxonomy): Bacteria > Pseudomonadota > Gammaproteobacteria > Pseudomonadales > Halieaceae > JANQIO01. Next base: position 8,771 of record JANQGK010000146.1, read on the forward strand.
CGGCATCATCTACGAAACCCTCGAGCTCTCCGGCGACTACTACGCTGACCGCCGCGCCATGCGCGCCGCCAACAAGCGCTACGGTCAGATACTGCGCAGGCTCGCCAGCGGCCGCGCCGGGCTCAATGCCGAGGAGCAGCGGGTGCTCGACCTGTGGGGAGTGGATGTAAGCGCCGAACGGCTGAGGGAGGCGGCCTCCAGCGTGCGCTTCCAGCGCGGTCAGTCGGACCGCTTCAAGGCGGGCATCATCCGCTCCGGCGAATGGAATGACCACATCGAACGGGTGCTGCGCGAGCGCGGCCTGCCGCTGGAGCTGGGCGTACTGCCCCACGTGGAATCGTCCTTCAATCCCGAGGCCTACTCCAAGGTCGGCGCCGCCGGCATCTGGCAGTTCACCCGCCCCACCGGTCGCCGCTATCTGGAAGTGGACTATGTGATCGACGAGCGCATGGACCCCTTCGCGGCAACGGTTGCTGCTGCCCAGCTGCTGGAACACAACCACCAGCTTACCGGCACCTGGCCGCTGGCCCTGACCGCCTACAATCACGGCGCTGCCAGTATGCGGCGGGCCACCAGCGAGCTCGGTACCACCGATATCGAAACCATTATCGAGAAGTACAACGGCCGGCGCTTCGGGTTCGCTTCGCGCAACTTCTACCCGTCTTTTCTCGCCGCCCTGGAAGTGAGCGGCAATGCCGACCAGTACTTCGGTACCCTGACGCTGGCGCCGCCGGTGGATTACCTGGAGGTTGAGCTGGATGAGTTTATCAGCGCGGAGGACATTGCTCGGGCCCTGCAGGTGGACCTCGCCGTGCTCAAGAAACACAACCGGGCCCTGCTGGACCCGATCTGGCAGGGTAACAAGCGCGTTCCCGCGGGTTTTACCCTGCGCGTCCCGGTCGAACGTCTGGGCGTTGACCCGGAGCTGGTGCTGGCGGCGATTCCCGAAGACAAGCGCTTTGACGAGCAGACACCGGATCTCCACCACACGGTGGTGCGCGGCGATACGGTGTCCGAAATCGCCCGGCGTTACGGTCACAGCATTCGCGATGTCGCCGCCATGAACGGCCTCAATCGGCGCTACACCATACGCGTGGGCCAGGTGCTACGCCTGCCCTTTGATGGCGATCTGCCGCTTTCGGCTGCAGCCAGCGAAGAGCCGCTGATAGAGGTGGCGAAGGCGGAAGTAGAAACCTTGCCCGGCGAGCCCGAACCTCAAGACGCCCTGGCAGATGCGGAAACCCCAGCCCAGTCTATCGATGGACCCCAGCCCGAAGAGACCATGCTCAGCAGCCTGGCGGCGGAGGAAGAGGCGCCGGTGCCGGAACTGCTGGCCGATCCCAGCGATTACACGGTGGCGGATAACAACAGCATCGAGGTCCAGGCCATGGAGACCCTCGGCCACTACGCTGAATGGCTGGACCTGCGGGCCAGCCGCTTGCGCCGCGTCAACAATCGGCGCTACGGCGTGCCGCTGGTGATCGGGCAGCGCCTGACTCTGGATTTTTCGCGGGTCAGCCGCGAGGAGTTTGAGCGTCGCCGCACCGCCTACCAGAAGGATATCCAGCAGGACTTTTTCATGGGCCGGCAGATTCAGGGCACCCGCGAGCACGTGGTCAGACGGGGTGACTCTCTGTGGGAGCTGACCCAGCAGCAATACGAGGTCCCCCTGTGGCTGCTGCGCCAGTACAACCCCGAGCTGGACCCGGACCGGCTGCAGCTTGGAATGGTGCTGGTCATCCCAATTCTGAAGGACGCCTGAGCGTCAGTCGTTATCCATCGCGTCAAACAGCAGCTTCAGCAGCGGGTTGGGGAACTGGCGTGACAGGGTGATGGCCTGGAACTGCTCCTCCACCCCCGGAAAGCGCGCTATCTCCACGAGCTGGCCGCTGGCCAGTTCATCCCGCACCACGATTGCCGGGGTCACCGCGGCCCCGTAGTCACGCCGCGCCAGCACCCGGAGCAGGGCCATATCGTCGACCTCGGCGACGATATTGGGGCGAATACCGTGCTCGTCGCAATAGGTGTCGAAAGCGGTGCGCACGGCGGTCTCCAGCGTCGGCACGACCAGGGGTTCCTGCGCCAGTGCCGAGTCCAGTTTGCGTCCCTTGCGGCGTTTTTCCGGGTATCCCACCAGGCTCACCGGCTGGCTGTCGAGATGGCGCACAATCCAGGGTGTGGCGGCATCGCGGGGTGGGGCGGTATTGGTGAGCACCACGTCCAGGCGGTGGGCCTCAAGCTGCGCCAGCAGATCGGCAAGATTGCCCGAGCGCACCACCACCTCGGTCTGCTCGCGGCCCACCAGCGGGTCAAGAAAGGCGATCTGGAAGTTTCTCGACAGCGTGGACAGAGCGCCCACCCGCAGTACCTCGAGGGAGGTGCCCCCGCCGCTCATGGTATTCAGCAGTTCGGTGCCGCTGGCGAATATGACGTCGGCGTGATCCAGCGCCAGGCGCCCGGCCTCAGTGAGTATGAGCTGCTTACCGCGCCGCTCGAACAGCTCGTGGCCGAGCTGTTCCTCGAGCTTTTTGATCTGCAGGGACAGGGCTGACTGGGAGACATGCAGCTGCTCGGCGGTGCGAGTCAGGTTGCCGTTGTGGGCGACGGCCCAGAAATACCGGAGATGATTGTAGTTCAGGCGCATGGGCAGTCCTCCTGCCGCCGGGCTGTGCGGCGGCGAGCCGGCACAGTCATCGTTCACATAAAAAGAATGATACGTTGTGATCTTTCAATTTTATCGATGATGAGGGTTTCTGCAAACTAGCGCCCATCGAAACTGAAACCTCAGAGCACTGAACATGATGCCCCTCTCCCTGCTGCCAGTCACGATCCCTCTGCTGTATATCGGTCTGGCCCTGATGCTGCTGCGCACACCGGCCCGGTGGCCCCAATGGCTGGCCTGGTTGCCGGTGTTGGCGGCGCTGGCCACTGCTGCTGTGGCGATCACTGGCGGCGCCGGCCAGAGCCCGCTGATCGGCCTGGCCGGGGTCGGGATTTCCGTACGTGTTGATGCGCTCAGCGCGATCCTTCTCGTGTTGGTCAGTTTTCTGGGTGCCACGGTCCTGCACTACAGCCGCCAGTATCTGGCGGGCGACCCGCGCCACGGGCGCTTCATGTTCGAGCTCGCCCTGACCCTGGCAGCGGTGACTACCCTGGTGGCGGCGGGGAACCTGTACTTGCTGGTAGGAGCCTGGGTGGCCATGAGCCTGCTGCTCAACCGGCTGTTGCTGTTCCGGCGTGAGCGGCGCATGGCGCGGATAGCTGCCACCAAAAAATTCATCCTCGCCCGTGTCGGCGATGTCTCTTTAATCGTGGCCTGCGGCCTGCTGATCGCCGAATTCGGCACCGCCGAGTTCGACACCCTCGCAGCGGCCATCGCCGCTCTGCCCGGTGAATTGCCGGGGGCCGCTCTCGCCGCCACCGGCCTGCTGGCGCTGACGGCGGTGCTCAAGTCCGCGCAGTTCCCGGCCCATGGCTGGCTGATTGAAGTGATGGAAACGCCGACACCGGTATCCGCCCTGTTGCACGCCGGCATCGTCAACGCCGGCGGTTTCCTGTTCCTGCGCTTTGCCGACCTGATGTCGGCGGCCTCGTCGGTGGGCCTGGCAGTCGCCGTCATAGGCGCCGTTACCGCCGTCGTCGGCACGGTCATCATGTTGACACAGCCTAGCATCAAGACGGCGCTGGCCTACTCCACGGTCGGGCAGATGGGCTTCATGATGCTGCAGTGCGGCCTCGGCGCCTACTCGGCAGCCGTGGTGCACCTGGTGGGACACTCCCTTTACAAGGCCCATGCCTTCCTCAGCAGCGGCGACGTGGTACGACGCTTGCAGCGCGAGGGTTGGCAGGCCGGATCCCGATCCGGCGCCACCGTGCCGGGGCTTCTGAAGCTGGCCACGCTGGCAGCGTTGTACACCGGCACTGCCACGCTTTCTGGCTACGGCTGGATGGCACAGCCGGTAGTCTTCAGCCTCGGCTGGGTGCTGGTGCTCGGCCTGTGGCTGTTCCTCGATTCGCCCGGGCGGGCGGTGGCCGGGCAGCTTCGGCTGCTGGCCGGTGCAGCCGCCGCAGCCGCCTGTTATTTCGCTCTGCAGGGCGTCGCCGCCGCCGTATTGAGCCCGGTACTCGGCCAGGCAGCCGAGCCCGGCCTGGCGGGCCGCGCACTGCTGCTGACAATGATGGCGGCGTGCACGGGGATTGCACTGCTGCAGGCCCTGGGTACTAACAGTCCGCGCCTGCAGCGTCTTCGCGTGCACCTTGCGCGGGGCCTCTATATAAACCTGTTCATCAACCGCTGGTTGGGTGCCTTCCGCGCCGACAGCAGCCGTCAAGGAGCCTGACCATGAATGCAAGCTTACCCACGCAAGCTGCCGAGAAGGCGCAGAACAGCCCCGCACTGCACGCCAGTGTCGACCGCGCCGCCAGCGGCGCTGCCGCGCGTATTGCGCCCCTTTGGCCGCTGAAGTCTTTCGTCGCGGTTAATCCGCTGCTGGGCATGGCCGAGTGCGACCTGCAGAGCGCCGGCCTCCTGGCCGCCCGCACCGTAGGTGCGCGGCTGACCATGCCCCGCAGCTACTACGCCAAGCAGATTGCCGCCGGGCGTATCAAGGACCGGGACATTGCCCAGGCCATTGCCGAATTGTCCCGCCATGGTCGCCGGCACGTCACTTCCGTAGAGCGGGTGCGTGCCGAGGCCCTCAAGCAGGAAGCCCCTGCGGACATGTTCAAGCTGCCGACGGTCGCCTCTCTGGCTGAACGTCACGACGGTACTGACTGGGAGAGCTTCATCACCAGTGCAGTGTCCGACTGGGCGGCGGATTTCTTCGATCAGGGCCTGGCGATGTGGTCGGCGGCAAACCCCGATGCCGACCCCTGGGCCTCCTACCGCGAGGTAGCCGCCATCGACCACAGCGCGGAGCTGCTGGGGCTGAAGGGCGCTCGAGCTGCCTTTGCCGCGCTGCCTCAGGAGCCGACTGCGCTGCTGATACTGCTGACTGAAGAACTGGCACTGGCGCCGGAGGCGCTGGAGGCCTACTTCCACCGCCTGTTGGCCGATGTGGCCGGCTGGGCCGCCTACGCCCGCTACCGCGGCTGGACCCGCGAGCTGCGCGGCGAGGACGGCAGCGCGGCACGGCAGCTGCTGGCCATTCGCGCCGCCTGGGAACTGGTGCTGTTCCGCTGTCATCGCGACCGCGACCTGGCCGCCCACTGGCGCGCCAGTCTGCACCATTTTACCGATGACGATGCCGGCCAGTGGCTGGCCCTGAACTGGACCGATCTGGTGCTGCAGCTGGCCCAGGACTTCGCGGCTCAGCGGGAGTTAGCGCAAGGCCTGTCCGGTAACCGGAAAGCCGACGACGAGCCGGAGGCACGTCCGGACGTGCAAGCGGCGTTCTGCATCGACGTGCGCTCGGAACGCTACCGCCGGGTGCTGGAGCGCAGCCCGGCGCTGACCATCGAAACCCTGGGCTTTGCCGGCTTCTTCGGCATGGCCGTGGAACTCAAGTCTGATGTCGACGGCGACAGCGCCCGCTGCCCGGTGCTGCTGGAGCCCGGACACAGTGCCTGCGCGGGCCACGATCACAGTGTCACGGACCGGTTCCTGGCCAGTCGCTGGGCCCGCTTTCAGCGCGCCGGGGTCGCCGGCTTCAGCTATGTCGAGGCGCTGGGGCTGGGTTACGCCTGGAAGCTGTTGAAAGCCGGGCTGGGTTGGGCGGACAAGCCGCAGCAAACCGCCATCCCTGAAATCCATGCCAGCCTGGAAGAAAAGATCGGCATGGCTGAAGGTCTGCTGTGCGGTATGTCTCTCACCAGTGGCTTCGCGCCGCTGGTGGTGCTGGCCGGCCACGGTTCTACCACGGAGAACAATCCCTATGCCTCCGCCCTGGATTGCGGCGCCTGCGGTGGACACGCCGGTGACGCCAATGCGCGTATTGCCGCGCAGCTCTTGAACGATAGCGCGGTACGCAGCGGACTACTGGATCGCGGCATCGAGATTCCCGCCGATACCCAGTTCGTCGCGGCCCTGCATGACACCACCACAGATGAGCTGGTGTTGCTGGACGCTGACACCCTTTCACCCAGCCCTCAGCTGGAGGGTTTCCGCGCCCAGGTGGAGCTGGCGTCCCGGGCGGCACGCAGCGAGCGCGCCGCGACCCTCGGTGCCCGCTCCGGCAACGCCGTCAGGCAGCGCGCCACGGACTGGTCCGAGGTGCGCCCCGAGTGGGGCCTGGCCGGCTGCCGGGCTTTCATTGCCGCCCCGCGCGGTGCGACCCGTGGCCTGGATCTGGCGGCCCGCACGTTCCTGCACGAGTACGATCATCGACTCGATGATGAGAATGCGGTGCTGGAGACCATACTCACCGCGCCGCTGGTGGTCGCCAGCTGGATTGCCATGCAGTACTACGGTTCCACCGTCGACAACCGCCACTTCGGCAGCGGCGACAAGACTCTGCACAACGTGGTCAGTGGCATCGGAGTTCTCGAGGGCAGCGACGGCGACCTGCGGACCGGCCTGCCCCTGCAGTCCCTCCATGACGGAAAGTCTTTCCTGCACGAGCCCCTGCGCTTGATGGCGGTGATTGCCGCCCCAGTGGAGGCGATCGACTACATCATCTTCCAGCACGATGGGCTGGCGGACCTGGTCAACAACGGCTGGATCCAGATGCACGCGCTGGACGATGAAGGGGTGGTCTGGCGACGGGTGGCCAGCGCCCAATGGGAGCCGGTGCTCGAGGAGGACCAGGGTAAGTCTGGCCGCAAGAGCGAGGCCGCCTGATATGCCCAATCGCAAGATCGTTGCCCGCGAGCTGAGTGCCTTGCTGAAAGTGCTGTCGCACCCGGATCGCATCCAGATCATTCAGTTCCTGGCCAGCCGGGGTGAACACAGCGTCAGCAATATTGCCGACAAGCTCGACCTGCCCCAGACCCGAGTCTCCCAGCACCTGGCCCTGCTGCGCACTCACCGCCTGGTGGTAGAGCAGGCTGAGGGCCGGGAGCGGATTTACGACCTCTCCACCAATCAGCTCGCGTGGTGGCTGGTGGACGGCGTCGACTTCGTCGCCGGCAACATCGGTGATGTCACTGACGAACAGGTCAGCGACGCCCGCGAACTCTGGGTCAGCGCCTTCACCGACGCCCGCTTCGACGCCCCCCGCAAAACCGGCACCTGATCACCTTGACTTGCACGTTTATCTCGTATTGCCCCGTTTTTTGCGGGGCGCTCTTTTGTCGCACCGAAGCCGCACGCGCGATACGCGGGGTCTTTCCGGGACGCGCTAACAGCATGACGTCCCTGTCTCGCTCGGCTGCGGCCGTCCTGGCCGCAGACGGTCCCGGAAAGACCCCACGCACCGCGCGCGCTCTGTCCGAGTTGCGCTAGGAATTGCCCTCTGTTTCCTGCTCGCTGGAGTTTTGCAAGGTACGAGGGCGTGAGCTGTGCCTGCCTTCTCCCAGGACCGTCGACGGCCAGGGACGGCCGTCGCCGAGCGAGACAGGGATGTCATGCTTGTAGCGTGTCCGGGGAGAAGGCAGGCACAGATTGCGCCCGCCCTACGGAGCAACAAACAGATGTAGAGGAGTTATCAGGGCAGAAGTAAGGAGTGCTCTGGGAAGAGCTCAGGTGCCGCGTGCGGCACCTGGGGACAGGACGGCGGGTGATCAGCTCACGCAGGTGAGGGTGGCGCGGCCGGGTATGCGGGTGCGTTGTACGCCGTAGTCCACCGGAGTCAGGCGGGAGGGCTTCTGGCCCAGTCGGGCGGTGATGGCGTCCAGCATGGCGGTGTCGCCGACCTGCGTGGTATAGGGGTTGAGGATGGAAAGAGCGTCGGTGTGTACGCCGTCCTCAAACGTCTTCAGCACCGCGTTGTGCAGGCAGGCGGCGACGCCGGGTTTGCCGACGGCCACCAGCAACCAGCTCAGGGCCAGCACCATGGCACCCGGTTCTACCGGTGCGCCCTGCTGGCTGTTTTCGTGAGCAAACCACAGTTTGTTGCGGCCGGCCTCGATCTTACAGGCCAGTGCCTCACAACCGTTGAGTCCGATAGCCGCCGCAGCAAACAGCGGCGCCAGGTCACTGGGAACCACCAGTACCGGCATCCGTTCGCTGGATTTCACCAGATCGGTCATGACCTCGGCGGCGTCCAGCAGGCGGACATCCGCCTCGGGAAGCTGCCCCTGCAGGCCGCGGTAGGCCAGCAGGTGGTCAACTGCGACGATCTGCGGCTGGGCTGGTAACACTCGACGCAGCAGCATGCTCAGGGAGCGGCACAGCGGCTCGTCAATATTCTCGGGCAGGCCGACGATCAGGGTGTTGAGGTCCGGCGCCAGTCCCCTGATGACCCCCGGCAGGCCTGCCACCGGCGTCAGGCTGAAGCCCGGCTTGGCCAGGGCCTGCAATTCGGGGAAGGCACGGGTGGACAGCTCAAACCCATGGCGGCCACGGCTCCGGAAAGAGGCATCGCCGGCACGTTCCAGGGTAAGGCCGGCGCCCGCGGCCCTGAGCAGGTTCAGTAGTCGGTTGGGATAGGCCCGGGCGATGCCGTGGCTGGTGACCTTGAATGGCCCGGGGTCTGGGGCAGCAACCAGCTTGAGCTGCGGGTTGTTGCCGTCCGGGGTATCGTGGCAAAGCTGTGACATAGGGGCTCGCTCCGAAAAAGAATGAAGCTAAACTTAGCGCCCGTATATCCTTCTGTGAAATTGATTATTTCGCGCTGACCGTTCACTAAATGTGAACGTTCATTCCGGTGGAACTTTATCCGGCTCGACCATCTGGCGGGTGGCGATTCCCTGCCGCAGAATCTTCTGTTTTTCGCTGTATACCTGGCGCGCGACCTGGTTCTCAGTGATCTGCTCCGCCTCGGCAAAGGCGGCGCTGGCCTTGCTGCTGTCGCCTGCGCGGACATAGGCGAGCCCCAGCAGGCGATGGAAGTGTTCGTCGTTCTCGCGTATGCGAATCGCGGCCTTTAGTTCGGAGATAGCGGTTTCATAGTCGCCACTGTAGTAGGCGCTTTCGGCCAGTTCGTAGCGGTAATAGGGATTCTGGAGGCGGAAGCGCAGCACCCGCTCCTGGAATATCTCCGCCAACTCCTCCTCGCCGATGCGCTGATAGTAGCGTGCCAGATTGCCCTCAGCCGTGTGATCGTTGGCGAGCTCAACGGCGTGTAACCAGGCGGCCTCGGCGCGCTTGTCGTCGTGAACCCGGCTGTACAGCACCCCCAGGTTGGTCCAGAACCAGGACTCCTTGTTGGCGAGGGTGATGGCCTCTTGCAGGTGCAGGTAGGCGAGATCGTAGCGCTCTCCCATGATCCAGTAGACGCCCATATTGTTGTGATACTGGGAGAGGGCAGCGCGGTCGCTGATGCGTTTGGCATCGTATAGCTCCACCTGAGTGGGGTTCAGGTTGAAGTCGATAAAGTACTCACCCTCCAGATTCAGGTCGACGAAAGCACTGATGTGGCGGTTGTAGACCCAGGTATCGCCACGGCGTTCCCAGTTGTGGGGAACGTCGACCTCCTGGTAGACCACGTCCAGGCCCGCTTCCCGCGCCAGCGCGACGAACAGGTTGGTAAACGCCAGGCAGTTCCCCTGGCGGGCGTGAAAGGTCTCCTGGGCGGTGTAGGTCTTGAAGTTGTCGTACTCGATTACCGTGTTATCACCCAGCAATCCGCGAAGAATATTGTTGAGCACCACGCGCTGCGAACCGCTGCGGGCCTGCACATCGTCCAGGAAGGCGTGCATATCATCGTCGAGTGCCAGCGGGTCTACCGGGGGCAGCCGGTCGACATCACCGCGGGTGTAGAAGGGCGCCCGCTCCGGCACCAGTTCTTCCGGCGTGTAGTGCATCCGCACCGTGTCGGGGATACCTCCGGCGCAGGCACAGAGCAGTGCGGCGAGGGCAGGGACCGCCAATCGCTGGACGTAACGTCCGGCGGAAGATAGGGCTTCGAATCGTTGTTGGTGCATGGTTTGCCTGTCGGGCGGTGCCTGACGACGATGCGGTTTACACTGCCTCGACCCGGTCAGGCAGCAGGCGCTCGCCCGCTCCTGTCATTATCGTTGTCCCCGCATGATGCCGCGCGTCGCCCATCAGCACAAGCCGCCACCGGCAGGGTGCTGAATGCTTGGACATTGAATCCGCGCCCGAATTCCGGTAGTAATTTGTGTTTCCGGGTTTGCATACGCCATGCCGCCGGTTCAAGAGGCTGATTAAACGGCCCAAGGTGGCGGGCGGGCAGAACCTGGCGGTGGGAAAATCGGGTCAGCGGACAGCATGGGACGAGCGCGTCATCACAGCCTCCAGATCAAAGCAGGGCGGGTCGTCCGCGGCAGCTGGGCTGCCCTGATGCTGTTCTGCTGCAGCACTGCGCTGGCCGAGGCGCCTATTGTCTCCTCCCACTCAGTATCCCCGGAGTTCCCGCCGGCCACTACCTATGGCTCCACCATGTACCGCAACGATGACCCGCGAACCCACTACGAACCCCGGCGCTTCATGCCTATCGACGTCAGCGCCCCCGCTGAGGTGCTGTTGCAGCAACTGTGGCTGACTGAGAACAAGGTCGGCGCCTACGCGTCAGAGCTGGTGCCGGAGCTGCGGGAGCTGGGAGCGGCCCTGTTCGCCGACGGCCAGTACCCTGATGCCATCGATACCTACCGCCGCGCCATCCATCTGCTGCGTGTCAACGAGGGCCTCAATACCGAGGACCAGACTGGCATGGTGGAGCAGCTGATCGAAGCCTACTACGAGATCGGCGACTTCATCTCCGCGGACGATCAGCAGCAATACCTGTTCCGGGTGCGAAAACAGCACCTCGATCCCAGCGATCCGGAGATGCTGGCCGCGGTCGAGCAGCTCGCCGACTGGCATCGTACCGCCTACCTCAGCCAGTTAGATCGATTTCGCTACCCGCGCATCGTCGATCTGATCGACCTGTACGCTGATATGGCGGACGCTGTGGAGGACGATGAAGGCGAGTTGAGCCGCAACCGCTTGCCCTATCTCGAAGGCAAGCTGCGCACGGAATACCTGCTTTCGGTCTACCCGGGTGAGAGCGAGGAACCGCTGCAGGTGGAAGCCGAGCAGCGCAACAATGCAGACCTGCCCGACCTCAAGAAGCTGCGCTTTGTAGGGTTTCGTAGCGACAACTACCGCCATGGATTGGGGACCATTCGCGAGATGCGCAAGATCCTCGAGAGCGACCCCAACACCCCGGCGCGGGAGATTGCCGAGGTGATGGTGAGGCAGGGGGACTGGTACCAGTGGCACCGTCGCTACGCCCAGGCGATCCGCCTGTATCGCAGCGCTTGGGAGGCGATGAGCGGGCAGCCGGACGCCGACAACTGGCGCCAGGCGCACTTCAGCAATCCGCTGGAGTTGCCCTCTGAAGTCGTGTTCCAGCCCGGTCGCATGCCCCTGCGCCTGTACCACGGCGCCGAAGTCCGTGCCCGGTTTGCGGTCACCCGGCACGGTGAGGCTCATGACATCGAGATTCTGTCCCCAGATCGTGCGGACGACCAGCCGGCGGTCACGCGGGGTTACAAGTACCTGCGTGATATGCGCTTCCGCCCGAGGCTGGAAGAGGGTGCGGTGGTCACTGCCGCGCCCATTGAACGCACTTACAGCATCCGCTATTGATCCCGGCCTCCGGGATGGGGTCTGCGGACGGGTGGCCGGCTGGCGCAAATGCGCTTCAGTGGCCGGGAGGGTGTAAAATGTCCATTATGGGAAGAGAAGCCATGCGCCGTGTCAGCGACAGCTCGCTGCTTGTCCCCCCGCCAGGGCAGCGCTGCAACGTGGGCCTTGCCGCCATGTTGTGCCTGACCTTGACCGCACAATCACCTTCAGCGGCAGCTTCTGCCACCCTGGCCCCCGCCCCGGAGGCCTCGACCGCCACGACCTATGGCGCCACCGTCTACCGCAACGACGATTTGCATGGCCGCTACGAGTCCACGCACATCGTTCCCGATGATGTTACTGCGCCCACCGAAGTGCTCCTGCAGCAGCTCTGGCTCAAGGAAAACGACGTTGGCGCCTACGCGCCAGAGCTCGCACCAGCGCTGCGCGAGCTGGGAGCGGCGCTGTTTATCGACGGTCAGTATCCCGATGCCATCGCCGCCTATCGGCGCGCCATTCATTTACTGCGGGTGAACGAGGGGCTCAACACCCCGTTGCAGACGGCTATGGTGCAGCAGCTCGTTGAGGCCTATGTTGAGATGGGTGACTACGTGGCCGCCGACGACCAGCAGCGCTATCTGTATCGCATTCGCAAGCAGCACCTCGCTGCTGACGACCCGGAGATGCTCGAAGCGGTCGAGCAGCTGGCCCATTGGCATCGCTCGGCCTACCTGAGTCAGTTTGATCGCCTGCGCTACCCGCGCATCGTCGAGCTGTTTGACCTGTATGCCGAGGCGGCGGACGAGGTGGAGGCTCTGCAGGGGAACAAGAGCCGTGCGCGCCTGCCCTACCTGAAAGGCAAGCTGCGTACCGCTTACCTGCTGTCCGTCTACCCCGGTGAAGAAGAGCTGCCGCCCGAGGATAAAGCGCAGCAGCGCGACAACTCCAACACGTCCGACGTTACCCGCTTGCGCTTCAATGCCTTCGGCGCTGACAACTTCCGCCGCGGGCTGGCGGCGATCCGGGAAATGCGCGGTATCCTGGAGCACGACCCGGAGACCAGGCCGTCGGATATCGCTGATCTACTCGTGATGAAGGGTGACTGGTACCAGTGGCACCAGCGCTTCGCGCAGGCTGTGGATATGTACGAGGCGGCCTGGGACGCGGTAGAGGGCGACCCGGGTGCCGGCAACTGGCGGCGGGCCAACTTTCAAAACCCGCGTGAACTGCCCGCGGGGCGCGTTTTCCAGCCGGGCCGAATGCCGGTGCGGCTGTACTACGACGCCGATGTCCATGTACGCTTTGCAGTGTCGCGAATCGGTCTGGCCCGGGATATTGAAATTCTCGCCCCGGACCGGACCGACAACCAATCCGCGGTGACGCGTGGCTACAAGTACCTGCGCTCCATGCGCTTCCGCCCCCGGCTCGAGGATGGCGAGGTGGTGGCGACCGAGTCGGTGGAGCGCATCTACAACCTTCGTTACTGATAACACCTGAGAGAAAGGGACAACAGCAGCCTTGTCGTCTGATCAGCAAGTGACGCCCCAGTCGCTGATTTCCACTGCGATTGCCACGCTCAGGCGCGGCGATGGCGAGGGTGCGCTGGAGCAGCTCAACGAGGCGGCCCGCCGCTACCCGGCAGACCCCAACGTCAAACTCAACCTGGCCATGGTGCTGCGCACCCAGGGCGACCTGCCCGGGGCGATACGGGCGCTGGACGCGGCCCTGGCCGTCGAGCCCTATTTTTTCATGGCGCTGATTTCCAAGGGCGCAGTCCTGGAACAGATGGGTCGCGTCCGCCAGGCGGCGCAGGTTTACGGCAATGCCCTGCGAATTGCGCCACCGCTGGAGCAAACTCCGCCGGCGCTGCAGGAACAGCTACGCAAGGCCCGTACCCTGGTCGACAGCCAGTCCGTCCAACTGCGCGACCACTTGCGGGAACGGCTGGGCGAGCTGCTGGCGCGCAACAGCGGCGAAGCCCTGGGCCGGGTTAACGAGGCGGTGGACCTGATAGCCGGCGTCCAGCCCCGTGTTTACCACTCGGAATCCATTCAACTGCAGGTGCCGCGGCTGCCGGCCATTCCCTTCTTTGAGCGGGAGTATTTCCCCTGGCTGCCGAAACTGGAAGCGGCCACCGAGGTGATTCGAGCGGAGCTGGCGGCCCTGCTGGAAGAGGGTATGCCGGGCTTTGCACCGTACATCCAGTACAAGCCGGGCACTCCGGAGAACCAGTTCGCCGAACTCAATCACAACGAGCGCTGGAGCTCCCTGTGGCTGTGGAAAGACGGTGTGCCCCAGGAAGAGCCCATGGCACGCTGCCCGGAGACCACCGCCGTGCTGTCAGAGCTGCCGCTCGCGGACCAGCCGGGGTTTGCGCCTACCGCCCTGTTTTCCGCGCTGGCGCCGCATACCCGTATCCCGCCACATACCGGTTCCACCAACTCGCGACTGCTGGTGCACCTGCCGCTGGTGCTGCCCGGTCCGGCGGGTTTTCGGGTTGGCGGTGAAACGCGGGAGTGGAAGCTAGGTGAGGCCTGGGCCTTCGACGACACGATCGAGCACGAGGCCTGGAATGACGCCGATGAAACCCGCGTCATCATGATCTTCGATATCTGGAACCCGCTGCTGTCGGCTGAGGAGCGCGATCTTGTATCGGCGCTGCTGCGAGAGCAGAGCCATTGGCTGGGGGAAGACTGAAGCGCTAACGGCGAGATGCTGCCGTTGAGTTGCTACCTGTGAGGCACATCCTGTGCACCGGCGCGCGTCAAATCAGGCCGGCAGCTGCGAACTTCTCCTGTACGCGCTTGAAACCCTCGCCGACGCGCCGCCAGGATTCAACGGAATCCGAGTGCACCGGTTGTCGTACCTGCATGGCGCTCGCGGTCATGCTCGGCGCCTGCCGTCGGTGAAAGTCCAGCACCTGCTCCTCCCAGGGTAGGTCGCAACTCTCCAGAATGCGTCTGGCCTGGCTCTCTGGGTCCTGCACCAGCGCTTCGTACTCGATATCGATAATTCGTCCCGGCAGCACCTCGTGCCAGTGAGTCATGTGTTGGTGATAGCTGACGATATAGTCGGCCAGCTCTTCCAGGTCGTAGGAAAAGTTGTAGGCGCGGAAAAACAGGGTCTTGAAGATGGCGTAACAGGCGTCCAACGGGTTGCGCTTCAGGTGCAGAATTCGGGCCTGAGGCAGGGCGCCGAGGATGTAACCGCAGTACAGAAAGTTGTAGGGTAGCTTGTCGACAAAGCGTGGGCTGTCAGTGGCCAGGTCGCGGGCCGCGGCCAGGTAGCGCCGCCCCAGCGACTTGAAATTGACCGCGCGAAATATCTCAGGACTGGATGCGCCCGGCATCGAGGGCGCGACCACGCCTGCCTCGTCGCTCAGCATCATCGGAAAATCCTTGAACTCGCCGATGGAGGTGACCTGGCTATGGCTGTCGAGCATACGCTCTACCAGCGTAGTGCCGGTGCGCGGCAGGCCAACGATGAAGATGGGGGCTTCGTCCTCGCATCCCGGAGACAGGCCGGCAAAGTCTTCGGCACTGAAGCCGTCGCGAACCAGCGCGTGGGACGCCAGCTCCTCGGCGCTGTCGTACTGCAGGGTAGTGCGGTAGGCAGCCGCGCCCGCCCGCAGGGCCGCGAAGGATTCATCAAACTGTCCCAGGTCTTCGAGCTCTCGGGCCAGGGCGTAGTTCACGGCAGCCGCCAGGCCCGGGTGATCCGGTCCAGCCCTAAGGCAGTTTCTGAGTTCTGCGACGTGGTTGCTCTCGGCACTGTGGGTGGTGAGCTGTGAACGCAGGTGCAGCGCACCCGGGTGGTAGGGTTCCCGGGCCAGCAGAGTTGCCAGATGTTGCTCTGCATCTTCGGCGAGATTCAGGTGGAACTCTGTCAAAGCGAGGTCGAACAGCAGTGGCACGCTGTCGGGCAATCGCTGGTGGGCCCCAAGCAGCCAGCTGTGCGCCTCTTCGTTTAGCTGGCAATCGGTGAGAATCCGCGCTACCGCGCGTAGCTGGGCCTCATCGTCGGCGATGCCTGGCATGATGTCGCGTACGGTGGCCACTGCGTCGGCACGGCGGCTGTCGCTGAATTGCAGCTGGGCCTTGCGCAACAGCAGCGGTGCGCTGGCACGTAAGTGGTCGGGCAGGTCGTCGAACTGCGCTACTGCACCACCGCGATCACCCTGCAGGCGCGCTGCGTCTGCGGCGAACAGGTAGGGCTCCGGGTTGTCCGGAAACTGTGTCTTGAGCGTTTCGGCCAGTGTTCGGGCCAACTCGAAATGGCCGGCGCGCAGGTGCTGCACCCCGGTCTCGAGCTGCTGCTGCAATGAGGGGTTCAATAGCTTGTCTCCATCCTACTTTCCGAAGGCGTCCGTCGGGCTGCCTGACTCAGAGCTGGGGTATCAGGTCAAAGGCAACCGTGATGCGTGGCTGCTCCGAGTGGAACGGAATCGTGCCGTGCCACATGTATGAGGGGAACAATACCAGCGTGCCCACCTCCGGCCTGATAATCCGTTTGGCAGGCAGGTCCAGCCCCAGCTCGCTCATGGGAACGCCGAACTGGATATGCCCCGCCGTATTTTCTGCGGCCTGCACTTCGTCTGGCAGTGCCACGTAGAGCGCTGAGCTGATCCAACCCTCGGTGTGGATGTGATTGGTGTGAAACCCCTCGCCTAACAAGCGCACCGACCAGGCGCCTGAGAACTGGAAACCATCGCCGCGCGGGTCGGCGATTTTTCGCGCCCAGAAGGGGTGGTTCTTCTGGTCTTCGAAGCTCTGTAGAGCGGACTTAACCGCCACGCGAATCTGCTGTTCCAGGGTAGCCAGCAAGGGGTGCTTCAGGCGAAACAGGAAGCCGTTGGTCTGGGTGCCGCCGCGAACACTCTGTTCTATCGGGCGGGCCTGGGCGTGGTGCAGTTCTTCGAGGGCCGCTTGTACATCGGCAAAAAAGCTTTCCCGACTCGCGTAGCCGTCGGGCGCAGGCACGGTGACCGGCTGGATCATTCGCTCGTAGTCCATCAGCCACTCGCCGCGCTCGTCGCCCAGCAGTTCCCAGGCGGTGCCCGCGTAGCACCAGGCGAGCTGGTTGTACGGTTGCTGTTCCAGCACTGTGGCGCAATGCTGCTCGCTGTCGCGGGGGTCACCGTGTGCCAGCAGGTGCCCGGCATAGGCCAAACGCCCGCCAACGTGGTCGGGATAGCTGGCGAGCAGCTCCTCAAATAGCGCAGTGGCCTCGTCAGGCTTGCCCTCATAGCCCCGGCAGAGAGCCTCCTGCATGGTCAGCTCCGCCGAATTGGGCGCCCCTGCGGCCCTGGCATCAGCGACCACCTGGGCACTTTCTTCCTTGCGGTCCAGGCGATCCAGCAGCCTGGCAAGCGTGTACCAGAGCTGCGGATTGTCAGGATAGGCCTTGGTGGCCTCGCGCAACTGGGCGAGGGGGTCGGTCTCTGTGCCAGATGAATGCGCCAGATGAACGCGAGCGCGGTGCAGGTTGGCATTGTCCGGAAACAGTGAGATTCCACTGTCGAGGCAGCTGACAGAGGCCTGTACATCGCCGGTTTCTTCAAGCGATTCACCCAGGTTCAGGAATAGCTCCGGGTCGCGATAACCGCGCTCCAGTGCTTCACGATAAGTCTCGGCAGCTTCGCTGAACTGGCAGTCCTGCCGTAGCAGCTGTGCCAGGGCATACAGCAGCCGCGGTGCCTGCGGGCTGTTTGTGAGCCCCTCGCGGCAGGCAGTGATGGCCGCCTCGACATTGCCGCGTTTTTGCTCGGCAGACGCCAGCAGCTCCCAGGCACCGACATGGGTGGGCTCCAGCTCGATCACCTTGTTCGCGCAGCGCACGGTTTCCGGCATCTCGTAGCAGGCGTGGAGCAGCAAACCGAGGTTGTACCAGCCGACGGTGAATTCGGGCGCCAGCTTCACGGCCTTGCGCAGTCGCATCTGGGCGTCCGCGGGCCGCCCCATGCGGCGCAGGTAGTTGCCGAAGTTCACCAGAATATCGGGCCGCCTGGGCGCATATTTGAGGCTTTCCAGAAACAGGCTCTCGGCTTGCTGGTGTTGATTGGCGGCTACCGCCGCCATGGCGAGCAGGTGCAGGGCGTCGGCCTGTTCGGGCTGCTCTGCGAGTATGTGCTGGCAAACATCAACGGTTTCTTTCAGGCGGCCCGCCTGCAAGTGCGCGGCGGCCTGCTGTAGCAGCTCGGCGGCGGAGGTAGTGCTGGTTGTCATTGGATTGGTGGTAATACTTGGAAGGGGCTGATTGTCGCATAAAAAGCCATCGGCGGCTGCAGCAATTGGGGTTGAAACGGCATGTCGGGGGTGCCGCGGTCTGGCGGCGAGATTGTGGATGACCTGACCCGGGAGCTTAAGGCGCGGGCGTCAGCCGTGATTGAGCCGCGGAGATGGGCTTAAGCATGAAGAACTGACGGGCAAAAAAAAGGCGGGCTTGCGCCCGCCTTTTCTTCAAGTGAAGCGAACTTCACTCAAACGCAGTTTAGAACTGCATGGTGACACCGGCGAACCAGTATTGGCCCAGCGGATCGTAAATACCCGGGTAGGTATTGCCGTTCTCGCGAGCGGTTACGCCTTGCGGAACAAACGGGGGCTGTTCATCGAACACGTTGTTCATACCGAGACGCAGCGTTGCATAGTCAGTCACCGCCCAGTTGGCGGAGAGGTCAATGTAATCCTGCGAATCGATATCAACCGGCGTGGCGGTTGCACTAATACCCGTCTGGTCAACTTCGTCGATGTAGCGCCAGGTCATGTTGACCGTGACATCCCAGGGAGACGCCCAGGTGACGGAGAAGCGGTTCTTGATCTCCGGCAGCGGCAGCACACAGGAGCCGCCGTAGAGACCTTCGCAGTCCTCCGGGTTCCGTCCGGCGATTTCTTCCTGGGTCCACTCGTCGATGTAACCGAAAATGTTGGCAAACATAAGGCTACCGTACTCGCCGATATCGACGTTGTAGGTTGCCTCTACGTCCCAACCACTGGTTTTGAAGAAGCCAATGTTCTCAGCCAGTGCGGTAACACCGTTGGTCGGGGATGCAAGGCCCAGCCACAGGGTATCGCCGGCACCGCGGTTGATGAGGTCACAGCGAATCCCGTCTTCGATACAGGCCAGGATCGTTGCTTCACCGTTCACGTTGGAGATGGCATCTTCAATTTCGATGTCGTAGTAGTCAACGCTAACCGTCAGGCCCGGAATGAAGTTAGGCGAAACAATCACGCCGAAAGAAATCGTGTCGGACTCTTCCGGTGTCAGCGTTACATCCGGGTTGGCACCAATGATGGTGTTGTACTGGGAAGCCGGGTTGTCCGCCGGACCACCTGCATCCCATACGGCCTGTGAAACGCCCGTGCGTGCGCACTGGTCGAAGGTGTAGCCACGCTGGCTCAGGCCAGTCGTCGCGCTAACGCCGCCACAGGGGTCGTTATCCATCGCGAACAGCGTACCGGAGATCGGCTGGAACTGATCGTTCAGGTTGGGTGCACGCACAGCGCGCTGGAAGCTACCACGCAGCTTGACCTGTTCGTTGACGTCCCATCCCAGCGCTACCTTCCAGGTATCGGTGGTTTCATCAATCGGGTCATAGTCTGAGTAGCGGTAACCCAGGTCCAGTACCACCGACTGCATGAAGTCCCTGCCTTCCACCAGCGGGATGCTGGCTTCGGTAAAGAATTCAGTCACGTCGTATTCACCGTCAACAGGCGTCAGTGCCGCACCGAGGCCGCCGACTGCGCCGGCCAGAGCCGCGTCATCCGGCTGGTACTGCAGGGACTCTTCGCGGTATTCGAAACCCGCTACCACGGTGATGCCGTTCTCTGCCCAGGGCAGCTTGAGGTCGTAGTCACCGAGGTTGCCGGTGACAAAGCCCTGGAAGACTTCCTGGTCAGTGGTGCCGCGCTCGAAGTACTGCTGGCTGATGTAGCCCAGTGCTGCATCGGTCACGCCGCCGGTCTGGAAGACGTTGTATCCCACGCAGTTACCGCCGTCGCTGTTTACGCAGGTGCCGTCCGGGTTAAGGATCAGCGAGTTGCGCAGGTTGGCGATGTTGACGTAGTTGCCGTTGCGGTTACGCATGTCAACTTCAGCGTACTGGTAGGAGACGTCGTAGCTCCAGGTCTCGTTGATGTCGCCACGCGCGCCGAACAGGCCGCGGTAGGTGGTGTGGCGCAGGTCACCGAAGCGCGCACCGCCTTCGACGTTACGACGGCCGAAGGTGGTGGTGATCAGCGTGTCGTCTGGTTGGCCGGTACAGCCGACGAGATCGCGCTGCTGGTCAGACAGGAACGGGTTGCCACAGTTGAAGGCGACATCCGGGTTGAAGAAGTTACCCGCGGGGCCGAACTGCGTAATGGAGCGGTTGTCCATGAACATCAGTTCGGAGTACACCTCAATCTGCTCGGTCAGCTCGTAGCGTGCGAAAGCGCCAAGCGTGGTGCGCTCGTCAGGGCGCTGCAGGTAGCTGGGTGGTGCGAAGTTGAAGCGCTCACCTGCGCCGTTGACGAACTGATCGCCTTCAACGCGGTAGCGGTTGGCAGCGCCGAAGCCGAATACGTCGTCGAAGTAGAAGGTGCCGGACGCATTGGTCAGTGAACCCAGGCAAGTCCCTCCGACAGAGCGGATGGCACAGGCGCTGTAGTCGCGCTCGCTTTGGGTAATACCTTCGATGTCGCGGTAGGTGGCATAAGCCGTGATGTTACCGCGGCCTTCGTTAAGGTTGCCGCCGATGATAAAGGTGAGGTCATCGGTGTCACCGTCGTTGACGGTGTCGTCGGCGAACGGGAACCCAGCCGCAAGTGCCGCGTCAGGGATGAATCCGCCATCATTGTCGTGACGATACTGGCTGAACTGGTAGTCCAGCTTAACGCCTTCGAAATCATCCATCATGATGAAGTTGACAACACCTGCCACAGCGTCGGGGCCGTAGGTGGACGAGGCGCCACCGGTGAGCACTTCAACGCGCTCGACGAGCTGCATCGGGATGAAGTTCAGGTCAACGGCAGATTCGACCGAGTTCGGCGTGCCCTGCGGCAGACGGCGACCGTTCAGCAGCACCAGGGTGCGGCTGGTGCCGAGCTGGCGCAGTTCCACGGTGGCAATACCGGTGGATTCAATGGCCTGGCCGGAAGACTGGTCGAGGTTGATCTGTGGCAGCTGAGACAGTACGTCTTCTACCCGGGTGACACCGGTGAACTGAAGCTGCTCGGCGTCGAGCTGCTGCACCGGGCTGGACGTTACCAGGTTAGCGCGCTGAATACGCGAACCGGTAACGATTACCTCTTCTAGCGAGGCGTCGTCTTGCGCCATGACTTGCGGCACGGTCATCGCAGATGCGAATCCCAGCGCAGCATTCACAGCCAGGGCAAGTGGTTTTTTGGACAACATATTGATTCCCCTGTGAATTTTTTTCAGATCTGATGTGAGCTAGCAATGCACACAAAACGTGCACTCTGCGAGCCGTACCGAATTAACGCATGAACACACAAGTCCCTCAACGAATCCGGAAAACCAAGTTTGTAAAAAATTCACATTCCGGAAACAAAGCTGTCAACGCGTTGTCGGCTTGCCGCTGCATGCAGGCACGCCAGCGGCTGCAGGCGAAGGCGGACGCTGTGCGCGCGCGGCTGAGAGGCCGGGAGGCGGGTCTTCGCGCGGCTGTGGACTGGCTGGCGGGTGCCTGGTCGGGGACGCCTGGTCGGGGACGCCTAGTCGGCCAGTCTGACGCCGATGCTCTTGCCGGACTCGGTCAGCGTCATCTTATAGAAGCCCATGAAGTTGCGTGAAATGCGCACCTCCGGGTTGGGCGGGCCCGAATACTTGTAGCGCCCGGACAGCCGTTGGCGCCAGACCTGGCCGTTTTCCATGCGGAATAGGGTGTCTCCGGACCAGCCGGTGAAATCCCCCTGGAGGCGGGTGACGATGTCTGAAGCCACCGTTGCTTTGGCTTCTTTGACCTCTTCGTTGGTGCGAACCAGCACCTGGGCATGCCCGGCGGTGTAGTTGACCAGCCAGGTATTAAGCTTCTCGAGTTCCCGGTCGCTGAGCTGGTGCAGCCCGGCGTCCTTGAATTCCCCGGTCGACATCAGATTCTCGATGCCGGGAAATTTCTCTTCCGCGAGCGTGGGGGCCACCCACGTGATGGCCGCCCCTAAGCTCAGGGCGAGCGCTGCGAATGTCTTCATATATAGCCTCTGGAGGAGGTGAAACCACAGCGGGGCATTATGCCGCCAGCCGGGGCGGGCAGCAACGCGCAGCCTGTCGGTATACTTGAAAGTCGCATTTTCATACTGTATGTTCAAATTTCTTTTCGCAGGCCTCAGCCCGTGCCGCCTACCGCGCGTGGACTACACTGTAGGGCTGCCTCACCTATCAATAAAGGAACCCTGTTCATGGGCGTACAAGTCGTACCTAAAGAAGAGTTTTTGAGCTGCATCGGGCAGAAGTTCGAGCCCGGCCGCTGGATCGAGCTGACCCAGGAGCGCATCAACGAGTTCGCCGATTGCACCGACGACCATCAGTTCATACACGTCGACCTGGAAGCGGCCAAGCAGACCCCGTTCGGCGGCACCATCGCCCACGGTTTCCTGACCTTGTCCTGCCTGGTGCCGATGACCGCCGGTATGGGCGTCATGCCCGAGGGCGTGGTCATGGGTGTCAACTACGGTTTCGACAAGGTGCGCTTCCTGGCGCCGGTGCGCGCGGGCAAGAAAGTGCGCGCCCACGTGGAAATCGCGGACATCCAGCAAAAGGATGACAACCGCTTCCTGATCAAACAGAACGTGACTGTGGAAATCGAGGGCGAGGAAACGCCGGCGCTGGCCTGCGAATGGCTCTCTATGGTGTTTACGGGTTAAGGAGTCAGTACATGAGCATTTCATACGAAGGCAAAGTCGCCATTGTCACCGGGTCCGGCGGCGGTCTCGGCCGCAGCCACGCCATAGAGCTCGCCAAGCGCGGGGCGAAAGTCGTCATCAATGACCTCGGCGGCGCCACCGACGGCACCGGCGGCTCCAGCGATGCGGCCAAGGCCGTGGTGGCGGAGATCGAGGCCCTGGGTGGCGAGGCCATTGCCAATGGCGCCAACGTCGCCAAGTACGAAGAAGTGGAGGCCATGGTCAAGCAGGCCGTGGATCAGTGGGGCCGGGTGGACATCCTGGTGAACAACGCCGGCATCCTGCGCGACAAGAGCTTCGCCAAGGGTTCCCTGGAAGATTTCCAGATGGTGCTTGACGTGCATCTGATGGGCTCCATCAACTGCACCAGGGCCGTCTGGGAGGTGATGCGCGAGCAGAACTACGGCCGCATCGTTATGACCACGTCTTCCAGCGGCCTGTATGGCAACTTCGGCCAGACCAACTACGGCTCGGCCAAGATGGGCGTGATCGGCGCCATGAATACCCTGTGCCAGGAAGGTGCCAAATACAACATCAAGGTCAACGCGTTGGCGCCTACCGCCGGCACCCGCATGACTGAGGGCCTGATCCCCGAGAAAGCCTTCGAGCTGCTGACCCCGGAAACGGTCACCCCGGCGGTGCTGTACATGGTCAGTGAAGATGGGCCCAACCGCACCATCATTGCCGCCGGCGCCGGCTGCTACTCGGTGGTCAAGCTGGTGGAAACCCACGGCGTGTACCTGGCGCCGGAAGAGCAGACCCCGGAAGGCATTGCCGCCCACTGGGATGCCATCACCAACCCTGCCAACGAAACCGTGCCCCAGGCCGGTTTTGAGCAGACCCTGAAGTTCACCGGCATGGCCGCTGAAGCTCAAGGGCTGGATCTCAACTGATTGGCGTGTGCCGCCACGCGGCATTTGGCGCATTCCCAGGCTCGCGAGAGGGTCTGTCGGAATGCACACAGATTCAAGTTTATCGCCCGCGGTAGCGGGTGAGACAGGAGCAAAAAGATGACAGACGCGGTAATTGTATCCACAGCACGCACCCCGATCGGCAAGGCCTACCGGGGCGGCTTCAATAATCTGTCCGGTGCCACCCTCGGGGCGGCGTCAGTGGCTGAGGCCATCAAGCGCGCCGGCATCGAGCCCGGTGAGGTCGACGACGTGATCATGGGCGCCGCCCTGCAGCAGGGCGCCACCGGCAGCAATATCGCGCGCCAGGTAGCGTTGCGTGCCGGCTGCCCGGTGACGGTGTCGGGGATGAGCATCGACCGCCAGTGTTCCTCCGGCCTGATGGCCGTGGCGACCGCCGCCAAACAGATCATCCATGACGGCATGAGCGTGGTGGTTGGCGGCGGGCTGGAATCCATCAGCCTGGTGCAGAACGAGCATATGAACCTGCACCGCGCCGCCGACGAAGAGCTGGTGGCTATGCACCCGCATATTCACATGCCCATGCTGCAAACCGCGGAAGTGGTAGCCGACCGCTACGGCATCAGCCGCGAGCAGATGGACGAGTATGGCCTGCAGTCCCAGAACCGCACCGCGGCCGCCTACGAGGCCGGCAGGTACGACGATGAGCTGGTAGCCGTTACCTGCAAGCGCATCACCTGGGACAAGGAAACCGGTGAGCAGGGCGAAGCTGAAGCCACGGTATCTGCTGATGAGGGCGTGCGCGCCACGACCGCGGAGGGCCTGGCCGGCCTCAAGACCGTGATCGAGGGCGGCACTATTACTGCGGGCAACGCCTCGCAGCTGTCTGATGGTTCTTCCGCCCAGGTGGTGATGGACGCCAAGCTGGCCGAGCAGAAAGGCCTGGAGCCGCTGGGTATCTACCGCGGTCTGGCCGTGGCCGGCTGCGAGCCCGACGAGATGGGTATTGGTCCGGTTTTCGCCGTGCCCAAGCTGCTCAAGCAGCACGGCCTCAGCGTCGACGATATCGGCCTGTGGGAGTTGAATGAAGCCTTTGCCGTGCAGGTAATCTACTGCCGCGACCAACTCGGCATCGACAACGACAAGCTCAACGTCAACGGCGGCGCCATCTCCATTGGCCACCCCTACGGCATGAGCGGCTCGCGCATGGTTGGCCATGCCCTGATCGAGGGCAAGCGTCGCGGCGTCAAGTACGTGGTGATCACCATGTGCATCGGCGGTGGCATGGGTGCCGCCGGCCTGTTCGAGGTCGCCTGATGCGCGCACTGGTTTGTGCCGAACTGGGTCCGGGTGACGGCGAGAAGCTGTCACTCGAGGCCGACTGGCCGACGCCGGAGCTCGGTGAGCATGAAGTGCTCATCAACGTGAAGGCGGCCGGCCTGAATTTTCCCGATGTGTTGATCATCCAGGGCAAGTACCAGTTCCAGCCGGAGCTGCCCTTCATTCCGGGCGGCGAGTTCTCCGGTGTCGTCGAGGCGGTGGGTGACAAAGTCACGCGCTACAAGCCCGGCGACGAGGTGATCTCCATGGGCTCTGTCGGCGGCTTTTGCGAGCAGGCGTCGGCCCATGAAATGGCGGTATTCCCCAAACCTTCCGCACTCAGCTTCGAAGAAGCGGCGGGCATCGCTATCACCTATTTCACCTCCTACTACGCGCTTAAGCAGCGCGCCCAACTGCAGGCAGGAGAAACCCTGCTGGTGTTGGGTGCAGCCGGCGGCGTCGGCACCACGGCGGTGGAGCTGGGCAAACTCATGGGTGCGAAAGTGATTGCCGCTGCCAGCAGCGACGAAAAGCTCGAGACCTGCAAGGCGCTGGGCGCTGACGAGGTCATCAACTACTCTGAACAACCCCTCAAGGAAGCCATCAAGGAACTCACCGACGGCAAGGGCGTGGACGTGGTCTACGACCCGGTGGGCGGCGACTTCTCCGAACAGGCCCTGCGCGGTATGGCCTGGAACGGCCGCTTCCTGGTAATCGGCTTTGCGGCGGGCCCGATTCCCAGCGTGCCCCTGAACCTGACGCTGTTGAAGGGCTGTTCCATCGTCGGCGTTTTCTGGGGCCGCTTTACCGGTGAAGAGCCCGAGGTCAACCTGGCCAACATCAAGGAACTGTGGGAACTGTTCGAGGCCGGCAAGCTGAAGCCGGTGGTCACCGACTGCTTCCCGATCGAGCAGTTCCGCGAGGCCTTTACCTGCATGACCGAGCGTCGCGCGCGCGGCAAAGTGATCCTTACTTTCTGAGACGGTCACGCAGCGTGTGGGGCCGGGATTCAAGGAGGGCAGCGTGAAGGACTTTTCCTTCAGCACCGCCGGCTGCATTGAATGCGGGGCCGGCAGCAGCCTGAGGCTGCATGAGCAGTGTGCCAGGCTGGGTATCAGCCGGCCGTTGCTGGTCACCGACCCCGGCCTGGTCGCCATTGGCCTGGTTGAGCCCCCGCTGGCGGCGCTACGAAACGCCGGATTCGACCCGGTGCTCTACGACCAGGTGCGGGAAGACCCGCCCGAGTCGGTCATCTTCGGGGCCGTGGAGTTGGCACTGGAAGAGAACATCGACGGGGTCATCGCCATCGGTGGCGGCAGTTCCATGGACGTCGCCAAGGTTGTGGCCGTGCTGTTGCACTCCGAGCAGTCGCTGGCGGAGCTCTATGGCGTCGACCAGGTGACCGGTTCGCGCCTGCCGCTGGTGCTGGTGCCCACCACCGCCGGTACCGGCTCCGAGGTCACGC
>JANQGK010000156.1 GCA_028277365.1 Halieaceae bacterium
TAGGCCAACGTTTCCACGCCCATAAATTGCTCTAAATGTAACAAAAATCATTTTAATTTGCCCTGGAGAACTACGGTACCCTGCCGCTCAAGACAGTCATTCAGCCCGCCATCAAATTAGCCGAGAAGGGCTTCCCGGTGAGCTTCGCACTGGATTCGGAAATCGCCTCCCGGGAGTCCCGGCTGCAGCAGGATCCTGAGGCGTTGCGCATCTTCTTCCGCGAGGACGGCAGCCGCCACCCGGTAGGCGAGCTGTTCCGCCAGCCCGATCTCGCCTGGACCCTGAAACAGATTCGCAAACGCGGTCGCGACGGCTTCTACAAAGGCGCGGTGGCGGAGCGCATCGTCGCCGACATGCAAGCCAACGACGGCCTGATCAGCCGTGAGGACCTGGCCGGCTACCAGGTAGTGGAACGAGCGCCGGTGCGCGGCAGCTACCGCGGCTACGAAATCGTCTCCACCCCGCCGCCTTCATCCGGCGGAACCCATATCATCCAGATGCTCAACATTCTTGAGGGCTATAACCCGCAGCAGTGGGGCCACAATAGCGCCGCCTACCTGCACCACCTGGCGGAAGCCATGAAGCTGGCTTACGCCGACCGCAGTCGCTACCTGGGCGACCCTGACTATACGGACGTGCCGGTGGCGGAGCTGACAGACAAAGCCTACGCCACCCGCCTGCGGGAGCGTATCGATCCCAACAGAGCGACCCCCTCCTCTGCCATCCAGCCCGGCATTGACCTCGGCTACGAGAGCAGTGACACCACTCACTTCACGGTGGCCGACAGCCACGGCAACGTGGTGAGCAATACCTACACCCTGAACTTCAGCTTCGGCTCGCATATCGCCGTACCCGGCACCGGCATGCTGCTGAACAACGAAATGGCGGACTTTGCCGCCAAGCCCGGCTACCCGAATGCCTTCAAGCTGATCGAGAGTGAGGCCAACCGGATCGAGGGCGGTAAGCGGCCGCTGTCATCGATGACGCCGACCATGGTCTTCCGCGACGGCAAGCCCTGGCTGGCCACCGGCAGCCCGGGCGGCAGCATCATTATCACCGCGGTGCTGCAGACCATCATCAACGCCATGGAATTCGACATGAACATTGCCAGCGCAGCGGCCGCGGCGCGGGTACACCACCAGTGGATGCCGGACCAGCTGCGCGTGGAGCGCGGCATCTCACCCGATACCCGGCGCCTGCTGGAAGCCATGGGCCATACCCTGGTGGATACGCGGCGAACTCTGGGGCGCACCCAATCGATCATGCTGGACGACGGCCTGCTCTACGGCGCTACGGACATGCGACGTCCCGGCGGCTGGGTCGCCGGTTACTGACATGGCCCTGTTCTCCCGGCGCGGCGCGCTGGAAAAGAGTTACGACGCGGTCGCCGGGGAGTACTGCCGGCGCTTTGCCGATGAACTCGAGCATAAGCCTGCGGACTGCCGCCTGTTGGAGCAGTTCGCCGGTGCGCTTGCTGGCGAGGGCCCCTGCGTCGACCTCGGCTGCGGCCCCGGCCACGTGACCCACTATCTGCACGAGCGCGGCCTGGACATCTCCGGCGTCGACCTGTCCAGTGCAATGATCAAGGAGGCGAAGCGCCTGCATCCCGACATCGAATTCAGGCGCGGCGATTTCCGCGACCTGAAGGCGCCGGACAATTATTACGCTGCGGCGGTGGCGTTCTACTCCCTTATCCACCTCCCCCCGACCGAGCTGTTGCAGGCGCTGCTGGAGATTCGCCGCGTGATCGTGCCCGGCGGTGCCCTGCTGCTGGCTTTTCACGTGGGCTGGGAACCCCAGCACCTCGAGCGCTGGTGGGAGCAGGAGGTCGACCTGGATTTCCATTGTTTCCCGGTGGTGGACATGGTGGTCCACCTGCGGGAGGCTGGTTTTCGTGAGGAACGGGTCTACCAGCGTAAGCCCTATCCAACCGAGGAGAGCCAGTCCCGGCGCGGCTATATCCTCGCCGAAACCCTGCCCGGCATTCCCCCGGCGCGACGCGGCAGCGGAATCTAGCGCCGCGGGTGGGGCCGGACCCGCACCTTGCTGGTCTGTCGCGACAGCGCGACCAGGCGGCCCCCGGAATCCCACAGCTCGCCGTCTTCCTCGACCACGCCGTCACTGAGGTAGCGGCTCTGAAAGCGCACCTGTACCGGCCCGGTCGCCGGCCGGGCCCGCAACTGCACGGTCAGCTCCAGGGTG
>JANQGK010000206.1 GCA_028277365.1 Halieaceae bacterium
ACCACCGGCAGGGTCAGCAACGCCAGAGTCAGGGAGGCCCACATCAGGCCCGGTGTGCCGTAGGTGGGACTGGGCAGGGCCTCGGGGAAGAACAGGCGGTCGAGTTCGCCACCCACACCGTAGACGAAAAAGCCCAGCCCGAAAATGCCGTAGACAATGGACGGCACTCCGGCGAGGTTGTTGACCGCGGCGCGGAACACCCGGGTGATACGCCCCTGCCCTGCCACCTCGTGCAGGAACACGGCGGCCAGCACACCGAAGGGTGTGACGATGATCGACATCAACAGCACCATCAGCACGGTGCCGAAAATGGCCGGGTAGACGCCGCCCTCGGTGTTGGCCTCGCGGGGCTCGTCAGACAGGAACTCCCAGAGCCGCACCCGATAGTAGTCGAGCCTGGCCGGCAGGCCCATGTCATTGGGCTGGATGGCGCGCACCACCTGCCCCAGCGGCAGGGTCACCTCGCGCCCGTCGGCCAGGGCGACCCGGTAGCTGTAGCGCTCACTCTGTTCATACAGCGTCAGCAAACGCTGGCGCGCTACTGCGTAGTCGGCTTCCAGCGCGCGACGCTGTTCGGCAATCGATGCCGGCAGCGGCTCGCCGGACAAGGCCAGGTGCCGCTCGCGCAGCCGCAACCGCTCCATGGCAAAGTTGATGCGGCCGACTGCATCGCGCTCGAGGTCGCGAATCTCCTGGCGCAGCGCCTGGTTTTCCGCCACCAGCGATTGGAAGCGCCGCCAGGTGGCGGCCGGGTCCACAGTGGCGCTGACCAGCGCCTCGCCGCGGTCGTCTATCCGCAGCAGACGGCCGTACAGGTTGCCCCACTCCAGGCGCTCGACCCGCATCACTCCAGAGGGGCGATTGACCTCAGCGATGCTCGAGTCCAGCAACCAGGCGAAATCGGTATCCAGGAAATCGCGGTTGCCGCGCTTGATCAGTCGGCGCTGCTCCCACCGGCCACTCACATTGGCGATACCCGCGGCGCGCAGCTGCTCGCCGCTGACCCGCTCGCTGGAGACCTGTTCGCCGAGCACGGTATACAGCTCGCCGTCGTGATTGACGCTGAACTCCAGCAGTTCCCGCGGCCAGAAGTGGCCGAGCCCGTGCCAGGCCAGCAGCCACAGCAGGCCAAACACCGCCAGCACCGAAAAGCTCACGGCACCGGCATTGAACCAGACCATGGGCTCTCCGCTGCGTACCCAGTGGGTGAAGCCGCGACGGCGCCCCAGGTACAGGTGCTTGCGTTCCGCGTTCATCCGAGAGCGCCGTAACGGGCGCGCAGACGCTGGCGCACAACCTCGGCCACCGTGTTCACACCGAAGGTGAAAACAAACAGCACGAAAGCGGCGAGGAACAGGATGCGGTAGTGAGTGCTGTCCACTTCCGCCTCCGGTACTTCGACAGCGATGTTGGCCGCCAGGGTGCGCATGCCTTCGAACAGATTGAAATCCATGATCGGCGTGTTGCCGGTGGCCATCAGCACTATCATGGTTTCACCCACCGCGCGACCGAAACCGATCATCAGCGCCGAAAAGACCCCGGGGCTTGCGGTGGGTAACACCACACCCGTGAGCGTCTGCCAGGGCGTCGCTCCCAGGGCCAGGCTGCCCTGGCTGAGATGGCGGGGCACCGAGTGGATGGCATCCTCGGCAATGGTGAAGATGGTGGGGATCACGGCGAAGCCCATCGCGATGCCGACAATCATGGCATTACGCTGGTCGTAGGGCAGCCCCAGTTCGGTGCTGACCCAGGTGCGGGCATCGCCGGCAAACAGCACCTGCTCCACGGGGCCGCCCATGGCCACCGCCAGCCAGACCAGGCCAATCATTACCGGCACCAGCACAATGGCATGCCAGCCCTCCGGCAACACCCGCCGCCAGCGCAGCGGCAATCGCGACCAGAGTAGCGCGAAGGCCGGCACTCCCAACGGCAGCAGCACAAGCCCGGTCATGACTCTCGCCAAATGGTCTTCCACCAGCGGCGCCAGCCACAGGCCCGCCAGGAAGCCGAGGATGACCGTGGGCATGGCCTCCATAAGCTCCACCAGCGGCTTAATGCGCCGCCGCAGGGGTGGCGCCATGAAGAAGGCGGTATAGACGGCGCTGCCGATCGCCACCGGCGCGGCAAACAGCATGGCGTAGAAGGCCGCTTTGATGGTGCCGAAGGCCAGTGGCGTCATGCTGTACTTGGGTTCGTAGTTGTTGCTGGAGGCGGAGGACTGGTAGACCCAGGCCGGCTCCGGGTAACTCTCGTACCAGACCTTGCGCCACAGTGAGGCCGTGGAGACTTCCGGGTGCGGGTTCTCCAGCAACCACTGGCGCAGCAGGCCCTGACCGTCGGCCAGCAGCAGCCGATCGGCACGGGGCGACAGAGCCAGCGCATCGCTCGCCTGCCAGCCCAACGGTGCCCGCAGGGAGCGCTCCCCGGCGGTGGCATGAAACCACTGCAGCTCGCCGCGGCCGAAGGCCAGGAAACCCCGGCGGCGCTGTTCCGGTAGCAGCCGCTCGATGACCACCCCGTCGGTATCGTAGCTGCGCACCCGGGTGAGGCGGCCCTCCTTGCCGCGGCCGGTCACCAGATAGCGGTGTAATCCACCGTCGGAAGACGCCACCACCAGTGAGAGCTCCCCCTGCAGGAGACTGCTGGCCGTCAGGACAATGCCGTCCTCAAACAGGCTGCCCTCTGAGGCCAGCATTGGGGCTTCAACCAGGCGCCACAGCCGATAGTCCCCCGCCGCGGTTAACAGCAGCAACCAGCGGCCGCCATCCATCAGGTGCAGGGCCGCGGCGTCGGCTTGCACACCCAGGGAAACCGCGTTTGGCTGCGGAGTCGGCAAACCGGGCTCCGCCAACCCAATGGTTTCCGGCCGCCGCCACAGGGCCAGCTCACCGCCGGCGAGCTGCACCGCCATCAGTTCGCTGTCTCGCCCCAGCGCCAGATTCCTGACTTCCGCCGCGCCCATCTGCAGGGCGAGGTACCCCCAGGGGTAGTCGAGTACCGGCGTAACCCGGCGCTCGCCGTTGCGTACCGTATAGCTGTAACTGCCCTGCAGCACCCGCACGCTGCCGTCACGGTAGCCCAGAGCGAGGGCACCGTCGCCACCGCGGGCGGAGGCGGTCACCTGGCTGGCTGCATCCGCCACCTGAATACGCTTGAGTTCGCTGCCGTCGGCCATGCGCAGGAAACGCGCGCTGCCGTCGGTGCCGACGCTGAAAGCCAGCACCCCGTACTCCTCGGCATCCAGCCAGCCGGTGGCCGCCGGCTGCTCCAGTTCCACCGGCGGCTGGGTCGCCAGGGTGGCAGGCCTGAGCAGCGGCATAACCTCGTAGATGAGGAACACAAACAGCATGAGAATGGTGAACAGCACCACACCGCCGCCGGTGCTGATGGCCACGGTGGCGCACCGGTCCTTAAAGCGCCGCCAGCGCGGCCACCATTCGGGGCTGCTGGCGCGGTTCACAACAGCAAGGCCTCGCGAGCGCGGCGAGCGAGCTCTGCCGGCAGCGGGATATAGCCGTCTTTGACCACCGCCTGCTGGCCCTGCTGTGACAGCACCAGTGTCAGAAACTCCCGTTCCAAGGGCGGCAACGGGCGCCCGGGGACCTTGTTCACGTAGATGAACATAAAGCGCGACAGCGGGTAGTCACCGTTGGTGGCGGTTTCGGTGTTGGGGGCGACAAAGCGCTGGCCCTCGCGGCGCGCCAGCGGCACCGCCTTGACGCTGGCGGTACGATAACCCAGCGCCGAATAGCCGACGCCGTTGACCGCGGTGGAAATGGCCTGCACCACGGAGGCTGAGCCCGGTTGTTCGTTCACCCGACTCAGGAAATCGCCATCGCAGAGGGCCTCAGCCTTGAAGAAGCCGTAGGTGCCCGACACCGAGTTGCGGCCGAATAGCTGGATATTACGCCGGGCCCAGAAGCCTTTAAGCCCCAGTTCGCCCCAGCGCCGGATACCCTCGGGACGGCCGCAGCGGCGGGTGGCGGAAAACATCGCATCCACCTCCGGCAGGGTGAGGCCGGTAAGCGGATTGTCTTTGTGCACATAGATCGCCACCGCGTCGATCGCCACCGGGATAGCGGTAGGCTGGTAGCCGAAGCGGTTCTCGAAGGCCTCGCGCTCGCCATCCTTCATAGCGCGACTCATGGGCCCGAGACTGGCGGTGCCTTCGGTCAGGGCCGGGGGCGCGGTGGAGGAGCCCGCCGCCTGCACCTGAACGTGCACGTTGGGGTAGTAGCGCTTGAAGGACTCCGCCCACAGGGTCATCAGGTTGGCCAGCGTATCCGAGCCGGCGCTGGACAGGTTGCCCGCCACCCCGCTGGCGAGCTGGTAGTTAGGCAGCGCCGGGTCAACCGCGGCGGTGGCTGCCGGCGCGTGCGCCAGGGCGGCCAGCAGCGCAGCGGGAAACAGGCTTGCCGTGCCTGGCGCGCGGAGGCCCAGGAACCGAGGTAGCTTCATTCTTCTATTTGTTTCAGTCCTGTGACACCGAGTCAGTTGTGCTGCCCGGCGCTTTCGCGGCCGCAGTTCCGTCGTCCTGTGACACCGGGAAGACACACCGGAAGGTGCTGCCCACGCCCACTTCACTTTCAATCTCCAAACGCGCATTGTGCCCTGCCAGCACGTGCTTGACGATGGCGAGCCCCAGGCCGGTGCCCCCTGTGCCCTGTGAGCGACTCTTGTCGACCCGGTAAAACCGCTCGGTCAGACGCGGCAGATGAACTGCATCAATGCCCGGCCCGCGGTCCGACACCGCCAGGCAGAGGGCATCCTCACGCTCAGACCACTGAATGCCGACGTCCCTGTCACTGTACTTCAGCGCGTTGATGACCAGGTTGGAGACGGCGCTGTAGAGTTGCTTGTAGTTGCCGTTCACCGAGCGCTGCGTGAGGATTTCGATATCGACCACCCGGTCTGGGTAGGCGCCGAGAGAGAACTCCCGCACCTCGTTGATCATGTCGTGCATATCCAGCGCGCGGCGCTCCTCGCGGCCCTCGGTGGATTCGATCTGCGACAGCCACAGCAGGTCGCGCAGCAGGGTTTCCATGCGCTCGGCCTGCTGCTGCATCTGCAGCATGGGCTGCTGCAGCCGGGCCTCACGGCCAAGGTCGGTGTCCATCAGCGTCAACAGGTAGCCGGAAATCACCGTCAGCGGCGTGCGCAGTTCGTGGGACACGTTGGCGACAAAGTCGCGGCGCATCTTCTCGAGCTGCTGCTCGCGGGTCACGTCGCGGCAGAACATCAGACGGCTGCCACGGCCGAAGGCGGTGACTTCCACCTGAAGCTGCAGGTTGGCGTCCAGCGGGCTCTCGATCAGCAGCGGCTGTTGGTAGTCACCGCCGGTGAAGTAGGCACTGAAGTTCGGCACCCGCAGCAGGTTGACGATGGCCTGGCCGCGGTCGCGCGGGTACTGCAGGCCCAGCAGCTGCTGGGCGGCCTCGTTGCTCCACTCGATGTTCGCAGAGGGGTCGATGAGCACCGCGGCGTCCTTGAGGGCGGCCAGGGGGTCCCGCAGGTAGCTGACCGCCGTCTGCAGGCGGTCGCGTTCTTCGCGGTCGTGCCGCTGCAGGCGGTAGATGCTGTCGAAGAACTCGCCCCACAGACCGCGGGCCTCAGGGGGCTCCACGTCCGGGCGGCGCATCCAGTCAGAGACCCGCCGCAGCTGATTGAGCCAGTAGACGACCAGCAACAGCGCGGCGGTGGCCAGCGCCTCCAGGCCGTAACCGAGGGCGGCCCCGAGACCGACGACTATCAGGAAATAGAATGCGACCTTACGAAATTCTTTCCACCAACTGGTGGTGGCCACTATAAGGCGACTCCACGCGCCGAGAAGCGATAGCCGGTGCCGCGTACGGTTTGAATCAGCCGGCTGTAGTCGTAGTTGTGAGTTTGCAGGGATTTACGCAGGCGGCGGATGTGCACATCGACCGTGCGCTCCTCCACGTAGACGTTGGCACCCCACACCTGATCCAGCAACTGGTTACGGGTGTAAGCCCGCTCCGGGTGGGACATGAAAAACTGCAGCAGGCGGAACTCGGTGGGGCCGACATCAATAAGGTCACCGCCCAGGAAAATGCGCTTGGAATCGCTGTCCAGGGTCAGCTCGGCCACCTGCAGGGTGGATTCCTCCACTCCGCCGGTGCTGCGGCGCAGCAGAGCGCGAATGCGGGCGATCAGTTCGCGCGGCGCGAAGGGCTTGGTGATGTAGTCGTCTGCACCGACGTCTAGCCCCTGAATCACGTTGTCCTCGGTGGTTTTGGCGGTGAGCATGATCACCGGCAGGTCCTTGGTGGCATCATTGCGCTTCAGGCGACGCAGCAGTTCCAGGCCGCTGCCACCGGGCAGCATCCAGTCCAGCAGCACGATATCCGGTCGATCATCGACGATGACCTGATAGGCAGACTGGATGTTGTCTGCTTCGAGACAGTTAAACTCGGCGATCTCGAGTGCCATACGCAGCATGTCGCGGATAGCAAATTCATCGTCGACAATGAGTACCGTGCGGTCGGTCATGTGACAGTTTTCCCTTTGAGTAATCGAGACACGGTATTAAAAGTCGCAATTATTACCTCATTATGACAGGGCTCTACGGAGCCTGACACCCCCGCCTGCACCCGGCGGCCTACCACGGCCACCAGCCGCTATCCTTCAGGTCTTCCTCACAGCTACGCAGCTGCGTGGTATAGCGCGAAGACTGCCGTGACACCTTCTTGGCCACGTCCTTCAGCCACTGCTTGTTCTTGAAGGTGCGCTTGTTAAAGCCCCCCTGGCCCTCGTGGTAGGCCAGGTAAAGGTGGTAGGGGTCGTCTTTCTTGATGCCGCTGCGGCGGTAGCTCTGATGGTTGTACCAGCCGATGAAATCCATTGAGTCACCGAAGTCATCGCGATCGGCGCCGTAGTTGCCGGCATCCCGCTGGTAGATATCCCAGGTCTCTTCCAGGGCCTGGGTGTAACCGTAGGAGTTGGACGGACGCGGGCCGGGGATTACCCACAGGATCTTCTTGCGCGGCGGCTTGGCCTTGGCGCGGAAGCGTGACTCCTGGTACATGATGGCCATCATCACAGGGATCGGGCTACCCCAGCGCTTGCGGGAGTCATCGGCGTCGTCGTACCAGCCGTCCTTCTCGCGGAAGATCTTGCAGATGTTGTTCACGTCCGAAGGCGGCGAAGTGGTACAGCCGCCCAGGGCCAGGGCCGCCAGCAACAGCGTCGCGATCAGCGGCGAACGGCGGGCTTTCGCTGCGCTCACGGGCTCACCCCGTGCTGCTCCAACAGCGCCAGGAAGCTTTCCTCGTCGATCACCTCGACGCCCAGTTCCTGGGCTTTGGTGAGCTTGGAGCCGGCGCCCGGGCCCGCTACCACGCAGCTGGTTTTCTTCGAAACGCTGCCTGCCACTTTGGCGCCAAGCTGCTGCAGGGCGGCCTTGGCGCCATCGCGGCTGGTAGCCTCCAGGGTGCCCGTAACTACCCAGGTCTGCCCCGCCAGCGGCAGCTCGCCGGCATCCGCCACCTCGACTTTTTCCCATTCGACACCGGCCTTCAGCAGCGCATCGATCACCGCCAGGTTCTGTTCAGCATCCAGGAACTGGCGGATATGGTCGGCCACCACCGGGCCGACATCGTCCACCGCCAGCAGCTTCTCCTCGCTGGCCTCAATAATGGGCGCCAGGTCGCCGAAGTGGTTAGCGAGGTTCAACGCCGTCGCCTCCCCCACCTCGCGAATACCGAGCGCGAAAATAAAACGCGCGAGGCTGGTGCGCTTGCTGGTACTGAGGGCATCGACCAGGTTCTGCGCCGACTTCTCCGCCATGCGTTCGAGGCCCGCCAGCTGCTCGACCGTCAGCGCATAAAGATCGGCAGCGTTCTCCACCAGGCCCTCATCCACCAGCTGGTCCACCAGCTTGTCGCCC
The DNA here is from genome assembly GCA_028277365.1 of Halieaceae bacterium. Taxonomy (GTDB): domain Bacteria; phylum Pseudomonadota; class Gammaproteobacteria; order Pseudomonadales; family Halieaceae; genus JANQIO01. The sequence continues at coordinate 7,907 of JANQGK010000206.1, forward strand.
AGGCCTTCGATATCCATGGCCCGGCGGGAAGCAAAATGCTTGAGCGACTGCTTGCGCTGGGCCTGGCAAACCAGGCCGCCGGTGCAGCGCACCACCGCTTCGCCCTCGATCCGTTCCACCGGCGAATCACAGACCGGGCAGCGGGACGGGAAGCGGATGGCAGACGCAGTTTTCGGCCGCTTGCTCTCGATCACCGAAACCACCTGGGGTATCACATCACCGGCCCGGCGCACGATGACCGTGTCGCCCTTCTTCACGCCCAGGCGCTCGATTTCATCGCGATTGTGCAGCGTGGCGTTGCTGACAGTCACCCCGCCCACGAAGACCGGCTCCAGCCGGGCCACCGGGGTGATGGCGCCGGTGCGGCCCACCTGGAACTCCACGTCCAGCAGGCGGGTGCTTTCCTCCTGAGCCGGGAACTTGCGGGCGATGGCCCAGCGCGGCGCCCGGGAGACAAAGCCCAGCTCCTGCTGTAGGACAATATCATTGACCTTGAAGACGATGCCGTCGATGTCATAGGTCAGGGCATCTCGCTTCCCGGCAAGGTGCTCGTAGTAGGCATCGCAACCCGCCACACCCTCCACCACGTCAGACTCACTGTTGATGCGCAGGCCCCACTGCTGAAGCTGGGTGAGGATGTCCGACTGGCGGTCCGGCCAACTGAGAGCCGCCGGCACACCCTCCACCACGCCCACGCTGTAGCAGCACATCTGCAGGGGGCGGGAGGCGGCAATCTTTGGATCGAGCTGGCGCAGGGTGCCGGCGGCGGCATTGCGCGGGTTGACGAACAGTTTGCCGCCATCGACACGGGCCTGCTCGTTCATGGCCTCGAAGCCGTCCCGGGGCAGGTACACCTCGCCGCGCACTTCCAGCAGCGCCGGGTGACCCTCCCCCATCAGCTTCAGAGGTATGGACTGCACGGTGCGAATATTGTGGGTAATGTCCTCGCCAGTGCGGCCGTCGCCCCGGGTGGCGCCGCGTTCCAGCACGCCGTCCCGGTACAGGAGGCTGACGGCAATGCCGTCGAGCTTGGGCTCACAGGCATACTCGATCTCTTCATCACGCTTCAGCCGCTGGCGAATGCGTTTATCGAACTCGAGCATCTCCTCGGCGCTGAAGGCGTTGTCCAGTGACAGCATGGGCAGTTCGTGCCGCACCTGTTTAAACTCAGTGAGCGGTTCAGCGCCGACCCGGCGGGAGGGGGAATCCTCGGTGACCAGCTCCGGGTGGGCGGCCTCCAGTGCCTGCAGCTCGCGCATGAGCCGGTCGTAGGTGGCATCGGGAATGCTGGGTTCATCCAGCACGTAGTAGCGGTAGTTGTGCTCGCGCAGCTGCACGCGCAGGGACTCTATTTCATCGGCGACTGCGGATGACCCGGACGCGCTCATCAAACCTAGCGCCCCGCCTGGGCCAACAGCTTGCGTTCGAGGTCGCGGATACGCTGGCGCATGTGTTCCAGCGTCTGGCGGGTGGTAGCGCTGCGGCTCTCGTCGAGCACATCGCCACCGAGGTTTTCGGCCACACCGCGGGCAGTGTCCAGCATCTGCTCGAAGGCGCCCATCATATCGCGGGGGCCCGGCAGGGTCAGAAAGAAGATCAGCCCGGTGGTGGAGAAATCGGACATCTTGTCGATGTCGAACACGCCCGGCTGCAGCATGTTGGCCACGCTGAACTGGATGGCGCCGCGACCGGCGGATTCCTCGTGGCGGTGAAAGAAATCCATGTCGCCAAAGCGCAGGTTGTAGGCCAGCAGCACCTGCAGGATATCATCGCCGCTGAAGCCCGCCTCGTCGCGGGACACCACGTGCAGCATCAGCACTTCGCTGGGAGCGTCCACAGTGGGTGCGGGCCTGTCATCGCCGGCGGAGATACCGTCCAACAGGTCGAGGTTTTCTCCGGCGGCGCGGTCCTCACCCGGCGACAGCGCCGTGGGCGCCTCGACAGGCTCCGGCTCCATCGGCGGGGGATCAAACAGCGGGTCTGGGCCCTCGGCGGGCTCGGTGAGCAGCGGCGGCTCACCCTGGGGGGCCGGTGCGGCCTCGGGCTCGAGCGGGCCGCTGTCGTCATCCGCCTCTTCAGGCTCGACGGCGTCAAGATCGTTGCTGACCGGGGCGCCGCGCGACTTAACCCGGGCGCCGCCGTTGGGCAGCTCGCGGCTCATGCCGGCATCATCATCCGGGCCATCGGGTACCCGGGTCAGCGAAACCCGGATGCGGTTGGGGTCGCGCATGCGGCGGTAGCCATCCAGCAGCACCGCCACAATCAGCAGTACCCCGATGATGATCATCCAGTCGCGCACGCTTAGTTCCATAGCCCCCAGTCTATCCCGTGCTGAGTGTATCCCTGTCTTCCCTGATGGCCGGCATCAAGCTTGTACTGTTCTGACCGATCAGGAAGCAGCCAGTTCCGCGGCCTCGTCCACGTCCACCGTCACCAGTCGCGATACGCCCGGTTCCTGCATGGTAACCCCCATCAGGTGATCTGCCATCTCCATGGTGATCTTGTTGTGGGTGATAAAGATGAACTGAACCGTGTCAGACATCTCCTTGACCATGCGCGCGTAGCGGCCGGTGTTGGCGTCATCCAGTGGCGCATCCACCTCGTCCAGCATACAGAACGGCGCCGGATTGAGGCGGAAGATCGAGAATACCAGGGCGATCGCCGTCAGCGCCTTTTCACCACCGGACAGCAGGTGGATGGTGGCGTTCTTCTTGCCCGGCGGCCGCGCCATGATGGTAATACCAGTATCGAGCAAGTCCTCGCCGGTCATCTCCAGGTAGGCTGAGCCACCGCCGAAGACCCGCGGGAACAGCTCCTTGAGGCTTGAGTTGACCTGGTCGAAGGTCTCCCGGAAACGGTTGCGGGTTTCCTTGTCGATCTTGCGGATCGCGGATTCCAGGGTTTGCAGGGCCTGTTCCAGGTCCTCGTTCTGGGCATCCAGGTAGTTCTTGCGCTCGGACTGCTGGCTGTATTCGTCGATAGCGGCCAGGTTGATGGGGCCGAGCCGGGCGATGCGGTTGCCAACCTTCTCCAGGCGCAGCTGCCACTCGCCCTCTTCCGCCTCCTCGGGCAGGCTCTCCAGCACGGTCTCGGCTTTCTGGTCACTCTCGGCCAGGGCCTGTTCCAGGGTCTCGCGCTGAACCTGCAAGGTCTGGTTTTCCAGGCGCTTCTGCTCCAGCTGGCTGCGCACGCTGGCACTGCGCTGCTCGATCTGCGCGCGCAACCCCTCGGCTTCGCGCAGCTCGCCGTCGATGCGGGCAACCTTGTCGCGGGCTTCGCCCAGCTCGGTTTCCACCACCAGGCGCTTCTCGAGCTGTGACTCCAGTTCGTCCTTAAGCCCATCCAGCGGCTGGTCGTTGCTGGCAATGTTCTCCTCCAGCGCCTGCTTACGCTCCACCAGCTGTTTGACCTGCACCGTGGTGCGCTCGATGGACTGGGTCATGGATTGCAGCTGGGCCTGCAGCGACTGATGCTGCATGGCGGTCTGATGGGCCGTGTCCTTGTCGTGGCGTGCGGCCTGACGCGCCTGGTCGAGACGGGTGCGGGTGTCGTCGCGGCGCGACAGCAGCGCCTCGCGCTGCTTTGAATCCTGCTCCATGCGTTCGATGGCGGCAGATAGCAGCTGGCGCGCTTCCGCCATGCTGTCCTGCTCGACCTGGAACTGGGCCCGGGATTCGTCGATCTCGCGGTTGATCCCCTCGCGGCGCTTGCTGATCTGTTCGATCTTGGCCTGCTCGGCGCTCAGCGCCGCGGCCAGGTCGGCGTGTTCCCGCGAGACCGCCTGTAGCTGGCCCTGGGCCTCGTGGCGCTGCTGCTCCAGGCTCTTGAGCCGGCCGTCGGTGTCCGCCAGCTCCGCCTGTAGTTGTTGGCAGCGGGCCTCACCCTCGCGAATTGCGGCAGACAGGGACTCCAGTTCCTGCTGGCGGGCGATCACGCCGGATTCTTCTTCGCTGCAGTTGCTGACCCGGACCCAGTCCGGACCTACCCAGACGCCGTCGCGGGTAATCAAAGACTGATGCGCGGCAAGGCTTGCGCGCCGCGTCAGGGCATCAGCCAGGCTTTCCGCGGTCAGCACGCTGCCCAGTTGTCCGGCCAGATGACCGGCGCCACTGACCTGGGCGGCCAGGCTACCGTCGGGACCGGCGGCTGGTGTAGCGCCGTCAAGGAGCATGACCTCACCCTTGGGCGCCCGGGCCAGGGCCTCGGCAAAAGCATCGATACGATCGACACACACCGCCTGCAGGCTATCGCCCAGTACGGTTTCCACCGCCTGCTGCCAGTCCGGTGCCACCTGGATCTGTTGCAGCAGGCGCGGCCGCTCGGCCAGCTGTTGCGCATTGAGCCAGGTTTCCACCGCCTCACCCGCGCCCGACGCCGCCTGCTGCAGGGCATCCAGGGAGGCGTGGCGGCCGCGCTGGGCCTGCAACTCGCTGCGGGCACCATCGAGGGCTTCGGACAGGGTATTGCGATGCTCGCGGGCGGTATTGACCTGTTCCAGCAGCTCTTCGCTGTGCTTCTCCGCCGCGCGAATCGCCAGCTCCTTCTCGGCGATCTGCTCGCCCAGGCGCTCACAAGTCTCGTCGGCGGGGCCGGCACTCAAGCCAGACTTTTCTTCGTCAAGCGCGGCGATGCGCTCCTGGATGCGGGTCAGAGCCTGCTCCAGGTGCTGGATGCGTGATTGCTGCACCTCGGCCTGCTGGCGCGGCTCGGCGGCCTGCTGGTTGAAGTCGTCCCACTCCTGCTGCCAGGCCTGCATGTGCTCCTCGGCGTCGACCAGGGCCTGGGCCGAGGCCGCTTCCGCCGCCTGCAGCTCTTCCAGGGCCGGGGTCACCGCAGCCAGCTCTTCCTGCCACTGGGACTGCTTGTTGCGGTCTTCCTCCAGGTGGCGCTCGGCCTGCTCGAAGCTCTCCACAGTCTGACGCAGGTCCTCGGCCAGCTGGCGCGAGCGCTCTTGCTGGTGCTTGATGGTCTGCTCGATGCGGGCGACCTCGGAACCAATGCTGTAGTAGCGCGCCTGTACCTCGTTAAAGCTGTCGGTGGCCTCGGTGTGCTGCAGGCGCATGTCCTCGATGCCGGCATCCACCTGGCGGTGCTCGGCGATGACTGCTTCGAGTTTTACATCCAGCTCGCCGATGTCGTGCTTGGAGGCGCTGATCTTGTCGTCCAGGCTCTTCCACTGCAGGGCCTGCAGCTGGGCCTTGAGCTCCCGCTCCTCGGCCTTGAACTCGCCGTACTTCTCGGCGGCCTGGGCCTGCCGGTGCAGGTGCTGGAGCTGGCGGTCCAGTTCTTCGCGCAGGTCGGTGAGGCGCTCGAGATTCTCCAGCGTCCTCCGCATGCGGCTCTCAGTTTCCTTGCGCCGCTCCTTGTACTTGGAGATGCCGGCGGCTTCCTCGATAAAGACCCGCAGTTCCTCAGGCTTGGATTCGATCAGGCGCGAGATCATGCCCTGCTCGATGATGGCATAGCTGCGCGGGCCGAGGCCGGTGCCGAGGAAGATGTCGGTAATGTCGCGGCGGCGGCACTTGCTGCCGTTGAGGAAATATTCGCTCTGGCCCTCGCGGGTCACCTGACGGCGTACGGAGATCTCGGCGTAGCTGGCGTACTCGCCGCCAATGCCACCGTCGTGGTTGTCGAATATCAGTTCGATGGACGCCTGGCCGACCGGCTGGCGGTTGACCGAGCCGTTGAAGATCACGTCGGTCATGTGCTCGCCGCGCAGGTTCTTCGCCGAGCTTTCGCCCATGACCCAGCGCACCGCGTCGATGACGTTGGATTTGCCGCAGCCATTGGGACCGACGACTGCACACATATTGCTGGGAAACTGCACGTGTGTCGGGTCCACAAACGATTTGAAGCCCGACAGCTTGATGGATTTTAATCTCATACGGCTTTTATTAAGACTCTATGTAGCACTCGCAAGTCTCTGTTTTTATTTATTTTTCGTTGTTTTTCATTGAGTTGCATTGCTTTTCAGCGCTCGATTTCCAAGGCCTGGTAACGCCGGTTCGAGGCTGATTTCGCGTTGATAAGGGCTAGATATCGCCCTGCCAACCCCCTATATGATGTGGCTAGTGTACTCCCTCGACACAAGACTTGGGAGTGAAAAGGGGAAAATTCTTGGGTTTTTTTGCCGTTTTGAGAGCTGCGCCCGTGTGGGTTGGGACTAGATTCTGGAAACCTGGAAAAACAGTGCCAAACCGCAAACCCACGTAACACGCGGAGTGTGGGCGAATCCCTCAAAATGGCTTCGTAATTGAATTCTGGAAACTTTTTGCCTGATGGACCGATATCGAGGCCGATTCGGCTGCTATTTCCGGTAAGAAACTGTCGGATATTTACCGTTCAGGGTCAATAATTCGAGTGTGAATTACCCGTTACAGCGATGTAAATCGATCGATATAGCTCTATTTGGAGGCCCGTTGACGGTCACTCAACGCTGCCTTGAAGGAGCTGGTATCTGCCGTCTTGGAGATCCGGCGTATCGACGACGCGTCCGTCTATGACGACGTTGGTTCGCAGAGCCACCGGACGGGCGCGAACACTGGCATCATCAGACAGGCTCACCGCGACAGTGACCTCCTGCCACCGTTGAGCCTCCTGGCGAATGTAGTAGCGAACCACGGCGTCTTCAGCGTCCCAGACAACGGCGTCCGGGTTACGCAGGACGGCCGGCAATTGACGGATGACGTCTACGTCCAGGCCGACCCGACCCTCTACGCTTCGTGTCATCGCCACCAGCTCGCGATCGCGGACCAAGACGGCAGCATTATTAGGCGGTGCACCTCGACCGATCAGCTGCTCGATGACTGTGTTCGGAAGCCAGGCAGCGGTACGGATCGTACCCCTGGCATCCTGCCCGGCCGCTGCGGTCATCACCGCCTGGTTAGCGAAGTACTCGAAGGCGGGATCTGCATCCGCCGCACGAATCTGAACCTGGTCCAGCATTGCCCGGCGCAGCTGCGGCGGTAACGCCATGATCCGGTCGCCGAACACTCTGTCAGGCGCCATCCACGCCTTGCCGACGTTGTAGTTCCAGCTCACGTCGATTCCGGCTGGTACCTGACCGTAAATCTCACCCGTGTGTGGGTTGTATCGTTCGGTGTTGTCGAGCGGGGGAGCGGCGGTCTCCTTGAGGTCTTCTCTCTCCATCTGGCGTTGTGACAGCGAGCGCGTAGAGCACCTGCAGTTGAAACCATTTGGCGGGTAGTGGGTATCCCACCAGGGATCGTCGATCTTCAACACGGTCCCCTCCCACGCCTGGTGCTGATCGCGTACCCTGGGATCGCCGACGGTGAAGTAGCCCAGGAACGGCCGACGGTCCTTAACGCGCTGATACTGCTGCCACCGCCCAGCCAGGTAGGACGAGCGGACGTTGTTGTTGAAGATCAGCGCCGATCGCCACTGCCGCGACCCGCGATACGACCAGCCGAACTCTTCAACGACCTGGTCGAACGTCTCCTGGAAATCTGACAGCGTGGTGCCTTCCTCGACCGCGCGCTCGATCGCAGCGGTGAAGTCGTGGAGGATACCCATTTGCGTCGCACCGGCCACGGTGAACGCCTTGCCACGGATATCACCGACTACCTGGTCCCACCTGGTGGTGGGTAGCGGCAGCTTCGCACGGAAGTACTCGATGGCTTCCTGTGGCGTTGTGTTTGAGACATTGACCGTAGGCGCCATTAGCCGCTACCCCTACAAACCCACCGCTTCGAGCGGAGGCTGTCCGGCACGAATCGAAGATTGGCGGGCGCAGTACTCGAACCACTCCGGCAGCTTGGAGGTCGCGACGCCCTCAGCCTCCGCGACGCTGGCTATAGTGCGACCGAGCCACAAAAAGAAAGTGTCACCCTTGCTCAAAGAGTCAGAGTCCCTATCGTAGGCACGGACCGCAGCGAGGTACCTGCGTTTTACATGGCGAGGCACCATTCGCCAGTGCTTCCCGCACATCAGGACGTTGCTGCGCACCTGGCGCGTACAGCCGGCCGCATGGCATTCCTTCACGTTCGCATCCCAATATTGAGAGATGCAGCCAGACCGGTTCGCGGCCACTCCTTATGCTCATGCCCGTGCAATAGGCATCCACCTTTGTCGGAGGTTGACCCACCCCACTGCTTAAACCAGACCGGCACACCTCGATCTCGACAGCTGTTTATCACTCCGTACAGCCATGCAGGGTCCATGGATCTGCAGCCCGGTCCACTCTCGCCACCGACGATCACCCAGTCGATACCTGGGAGCTTTAGGTCAAATCGGTTTAGCCATTCCAGGAGCGGCTCGCAGCTCAGGAACCGGACCTTTGCCGGTATGTCTCGCAGCGCGTTGATCCTTGGATACCCGTGCTTCATGTCCTCGACCGTCACGCCGAGCCAGACGTTGTCGTAACCGGCGCCCCAGTCGTCTGGCAGCCGATCCTGTATCAACGTGGCCCGCTTGGTCAGCAGCTGCCAGTCAAGGAGCGGTGTGTCGCGGATGATTTGCCAAAGCTCATCGAGCGCGCCTGCCGGCGCATCCTTGTCACACCAGTCCATCAGAGAGCCGCAAAATACCCGTCGACGTCGACCTTCGATTTCGGCCTGCTCGTTCCATTTCCTCGGGTTGTCCCAGACGGTCTTCGACCGCTCTGGCTTGACGTGCGGGTCCCAGCGGTTCTTGCCGAAACGATGATCGCGCGCAGCGGCGTAGCAGTTGTCACACCCTGGCGCGATCTTTGTGCAGCCCTGCCAGGGATTGAAGGTGTGGTCGGTCCAGCTGATGCCTGTCGTGTCGCCCATTGCAGTTCCTATTGCGGCAGCGGCGAGTGCCTGGGCTTCGCCGCCTGCTTTGCTCGAATCTTCGGGATATCGAGCCAGATGCGATCCAACTCGGTGCGGGCACACTGCTGTAGGTCTAACTTGTTGGCGATGCACCAGGCGGCCAATGTGACCATGACGCCACCACACTCCTGTGGCGGGTCGCCCACTGGCCTATTAAAGACGTAGTCGACCAGCTGGTGAGCCTCCTCTGCTGTACAGCCAGTCGATTGCACCAACTCCAGGGCCTCCTCTAGGAAACGGTGATTCCGCTCATCGCGGTCAGCCGTGATGTCCTCGCCGAAACACGTCAGCATCCACTTATGCACCTCACCCTGGAAGACTCCGGCGTTCTTGAGGACGCGCACCTGCTCGAACAACTCTGTAGCCGTGTCCTGGGCCTGCATTCGCGCCTCACGCTCCGTGGTGCGTCGCATCGGGCCATGCCCGTTGGCGCAATCATGCGGCCAGTTGTTCGCACCCATTTCGCCAGTCGACGCGCACATCGTCATTGACACCAGGACGAAGCCGCACTCGTCACACGTCCAATTGCCGGGCACGTACAGCTGCTCCTCTCGCTTTTCTACTTGCCGACTGATCTCGGCCAGGAACCAATCCACCGTCTCCTGCGCCAAGTACTTCTCAATGTCGTCGGGGATGTCGACCCGCAGGCCGTTACTCAGAATGTGATTCATGGTTCAGCTCTACTGTTGTGGGGTTTGCGTGCAACTTCCAGTGCTGATCAGGGTTCGACAGGGCCGAGGGCTCTGTTAATCTTCGCGCATGTGTGGACGAATGACTTACCGCCGGTACGACTATCGGTTTCCGCCCTTGATCGAGGGGACTGCGCCTGAGTCGAAACCGACCAGGGTTCCTGACACGGATATCCGGCCCAGTATGGCGATCCCCGTTATCTCCACCCGTCGTGGTTCGCCCGGACTCGAATTCCGGTACTGGGGCTACCAGAAGGAGCTGAGAAAGCGAACGTATCCCAATGCGCGTGATGACAAACTGACCGGCTATTGGTGGAAGACCTTCGAGGAAGGCCGGTGTTTGATCGCTATCGACGGCTGGTACGAGTGGGTCGAGGTACCTGGTGCTCCCGAGTCCGCAGCCGCCCGGAAGGCAGCGGGCCTCTCCAGGGCCGGCAAGCAGCGGCTGTTCTACGAGTTCACTGGCTCGCCGGCATTTCTTCTCGCCGGTTTGTATGGCCAGGGTCTCGTGAAGAATCACAAGGGTGAGTGGGTCGAGGGGCCTGTCGCTGTCGTCATCACGACGAGCGCCTGCGACCAGATTGCGGCGTCCGGCCACGACCGGCAGCCCGTTGTCATTCCGATGAACGCTGCGGAGGAGTGGCTGAACGGCAAGGACGATTACTCGCTGATCAGGTCCGAACAGTATCAAGACTTGCAGATCTCGCCGGTGGCCGGCCCCGTGCCGCCCCGGATCTGACCAGGCGCTCACAAGGCCGCCCTGTTGTTCAGCCACATCCGTGCCCACGCACCGCAGTAGAAGATAGAGAGGATGAACTCGCCCCATTGGCCGGCCATCCAGGCCGCCGCCAACCAGACAGGCTGAAACAGCACGCCGATCAGCCCGGCGCGCGCACGGACACGCGCGGACAGGCTCGTCGACAGGTAGCTCGCTGCGATGGCGGATACCATCAACACGGCTTGCAGCGCGTCGTCGATGAACTCGACGGTCATTACCCTTCATGGCCCAGCAGTGCCCGGCGCGCAATGATCATCGCAAGCAACACGAACGAATCTTCCAGATCACCCGCCGCGAGATCTCGCTGCAGCAGCTCCAGGAGCGCCGACTCCTCCAACTCATTGCAGTGCCAACCGCCGCCGTAGCCTCTCTCTCGCAGTTCAGCCACGCGCTCCAGGATCACAGTCCCGGCCACCTCCGCCAGCGTTTCGTCCGCTTGCTCATCGCTGACCGAGCTGAGCAGGCGCAGCAGCAGGTCACGACGGGGAACACCTGGTGTTTCTACGGGCGGTACCGGCGAGGGCGCGGCTGCGGATCGCGGCGTGGCGGCGGGCTTCCTGGTGGCCGCTCTGTTGGGCTGGGCGGCCGCACCTGGTGCGCGTTCGGCACCAGGCTGCTGGCCTTTGTCGTTGCTGCCTTTGCGGTCTGGTTCGCTCCCCTTGATGTAGTGCAACGACGGCGCTGGGCCTTTTCGCACTACCGTGATTTCCCCCACGTCCTTGAGTCGCTTGATCTTGGCGCGTGCGACCGCTTCAGTCACACCGTAGGTGTCGGCGATATCGATCGCCGTGCAACCAGGGTTACCGTGGATGTGTTGCAGCGCATCTTCCTCAGTCAGCGGAGCGCTTCCAGTACCTCTGTTCACGTGCTCGTCTCCCGACGTGGCTAGGGCCGCGTCTTCTGAAGGTCTCTGTAGAAATGTGCCCAGCGCCGGAGCGCCTTGGGTGTGTTGAACGAGTAGCTGTGGCGGAACGGGTCAGCCCATTTACGGCCGACCGCCTTGATGTTCGTGATGCGAGGATCGAACTCGGCGTGCGCGTGCCCGAAACGACCCATCGCGCCAAACCTGTGCGCGGGCAGCAGACTGCCCACGCCGATCGCACGGTCTTCCGGGTTGTACACCACGGTAAGGGACTCACAGCCCCACAGCGGTATCACCGCATCGCGATCCATCGCCGGGGCAAACCAGATCACATGGCGAAACTCAGCGCCCCGCAGCATGGCTTCATGACTGAGCAGGCACCCAGCGCTGTGGGCGATCAGATCACAGCCGGCCCCTGTGATCGCGTCCAGCAGGTACTTCACACGGGCTTCGATGACGCGATCGAATCCGTGCCACATGAGGAAGAGGACGTGCAGGAAGTTGATCTGCGGGTAGTCGACGTCATGGGTCTCGAAACCCAGCTCAGCGATGCGCTTGGACAGCAAGTCGGTGTTCTCGCTGCCGTCACTCCGAATGCCTGGCACGGTGAGGAGCATCAATTCTCCTCCGTGGCATCATTGATGCCTTCCAGGAGACCCGCCTGCATGGCGCGCTCTAGCGCCTCCTGCAGCGAGGTCGTGTCCATGTCGAAGAAGATATCCTGGAGCGCGGACAGCATCGCCTCAAAGGTCGGCGCATCACCGACGACGTCCCGAACCAGGTCGACCATGGCGACGATCGCGGCGTCCACCTCGTTCTCACTGAATTCGTGCCAGTCACCGTTGGTTGGCGCGTTGAATTCGCCTCCACCGGGTGCGGGCATCTGCTGGCCCAGGTCAGCTCTGCGCGGGAGTACGTCCTCACCTTCCTTCGGCATCGGGATGTGCAGAAACTTGTAGGCCCAGGGTACCGGCACGTCCACCGAGAGCCGCGCCTCGTTCAGGTAACGCACGCGGTCAGGGTTGGCCTCGACATCTGCCGTGAAGACGAACTTCGCGGGCATGGCATTGGGCACGTTCACCAGGGCGATCCACTCGTTCATCTCGTTGAGTGTGTCGGTGACCATCTGCCGGTCGGCCTTGATGTTGCGGCGGCCCCGGTTGTCGTGAGTCTCAGTCGCGGCGCGTGCGCCTTGGCCTTTCTGCTCGATCGCCAGGGTGGATGACACCAGGGCCTTCGACATTTCCGCGTTGCACAGGTTGATGAGCTGAGCATGCAGCGGCTCGCCGGTGTGCTGGTGTTCCAGCAGCTCGATCGCGTTGCCCTCCTGGACGGCCGCGACACCGTCCTCCACCATACCCGCCAGCCCCTTCAGCAGCTCGTTGATGTCCGGCTCCGAGGTGCCCATGGGATAGCGGCCGACAGCCCAGGGAATCCCATACTTGTCGCAGAACTTCACGAAGCCTTTCCAGCCCGAGTGCTTGAACACGTAGGGCCAGAAGCACGTCGACAGCAGCGCCGTCCCGTAGGGGTTTGCACCGTCCGGCATGTGGCGTGTCACGAGCCATTGGCCTGGCGTCAGCTCTTTGCCCTGTGGCTCGGACGCGGTGCGTAGCCGCAGGTCGTTCTCCTTTCCAAAAACAAAACGATGGTTCGGCCAGCTGATGACCTGGCCAGGTAACCAGACGCTGTCCATTGCTGCCCACTTGAGTTGCTGCACTGAGAAACCTCGCAGCGTCGACTTCCAGATATCCCAGATCAGGTCTGGCCAGCGGGAGTTCGTCGACGGACGGCGATCGTAGACACGCTTCGTGATTTCATAGGCGCGCATCGACGCGGCGTCCTCACCACCTGGCTGGATGGACCACTCGAAGCTCAGCAGGCTCCCTCGGATGGATCGCAGCTCACCCATGACATGGGCATCGTGCATGATGTCCTCGTAGACGGTCTGCGACTTGTTGGCCTTCCGCAGGACCGGGTCCGGGTTCGGCAGCACACTCAGCACGTTGTGAAGCGTGTCGGAGGTCGCCAGGGATTCGATATCCGGGGTCCGCAGCTTGCTTTTCTTGAGGTTGATCTGGTCGTTCATCGCCGCCCCCTAGTGGCCGGACATATCCGTACCCGTCACGGCACGGTGAGAGTGGATTTCCGGGAGACCGCCCGCGCGCTGGACCGCGACGGTCCAGAGCAGATGCAGGGCGCAGAGGCCGTCGAAGTGGTGATGACTTTGTGGCTCGGGGAAGTCCCGCAGCTCACCGTGAAGACTCGTCAACGAGCTGTGAAACAGGATGTGAGGCTCAGCGCCGGTAATGAACGGCTCCAGCCCCTCGATCCGCTCCTCCTGGCTGACGACGGCCGGCACCGGGATCAGCGGCAGCGACACGCCTTCGTCGATCGCATCGCTCATAAACTGTTGGCGCATGTACTCGTAGGCGTTGTTGTTCTCAAAGCCCCAGCCGATGATCTCGGGGTAGCGCACCTGCATGCGGATGAGGTCGGCTTTGAGTTTGGACGGCACACGGCGCTTGATGGCCGCTTCCAGGACGTGGAGCTTCTTCAGTTTCCGGTGGAAGCCACCCACCAGGATCGCGGACGGGTGGCTGCTCTCGCCCTTGCCCATCGACGGATCACAGGCGCCGTAAAACACCCAGGACGGCTCTCGGCGCACGAAAAACTGGAATTCATGGAACACCTGGTCCTCGGCGGTACGAGGCTCGCCCTGCATCTCGGTATTGAAGGATCGCTCATTGCTGGCACGGTCCATCATCAGGGTGTACAGCGAACGCACGGCGGGCCAGGACGTGACCGCGCCCTTCTCCATGCGCTTGCGGTTGGTCCGGTAGTACTTGTAGGACGGACGCTCCGCGACTGGCATCGGTGCGTTGCGACGGGCCTGCCAGTTGGCCTCAGCGGCACGATCCTCGTTGAGCGCGATCTGGACGCACTTCTCCCAGAGGTGCATGGCGGTAGGCAGCTTGATCAACGCCTTGAAGTGATGCACCAGATGGCCGATCGCGTTCTTGGCCCGACTGACCGGATCGTCCTTGTCGAGCACGGTGGCCACCGTGGCGACCTTCACACTGCCGTCCGGCGGGCCGAGGTATTTGACGGTCTTGTTGAACCAGTCCCAGCGCTTCTCGCGCTCGGTCGGCGACTTCGCTTCCTTGTCGGTGATCAGGTCGTCGCCCAGCAGCACCTTCGGACGGCTCGAACCGTGGAAGGTGCCCCGCATGGCCTGGTCGGCACCGAACGCTTCGAGCTTCACACCGTTGACGGTGTCCGCGTTGCCCAGCGTCCACTTAGCGCTGCGGCCGCACACTTCCGGGAAGTCCATCGCCACCGCGCTGTTGCAGGTCAGCTCCGTCTTAACGACTTCGATTAGCTTGGTGGGCATGCGCAGCTCGGCGCCCAGGAAGACGATGTAGTCGTTGTTCGGTGGCGGTTCGCCCTTCCAGCCAATCTCTTTGCGCACGTCAGGGTTGTTGAGCAGTCCCTGAATTGCGATGTACACCGGGCCGATCTTCGTCAGCAGCGTTGACTTGGCTTCACCGCGCGGCGCGACGAACCACTCGATTAGGCCCTGCTCGCTGCGCAGCATCTTCGGAAATCGCTCACAGAAGAACGCCTGAAACTCCGAGGGTTCCCCCCAGATGTGGTGCGGGAAGTAGGTGTAGGCGAAGTACTTGAAGTCGCCCATTAACACCTTTTTGCGCCGTGCTTGAATGGCGGATGGCGAGGGGTCGAGGCCGACCTCGGCGGCTTCGATATCCCGACGTAGTTTCCGGCGCAGGTCGGCCAGCTCCACCAGGAACTCGCGCGTTTTCATATCGCGGCTCATACCGGCAGCACCTCGTTGAGGTACGCGCCAAGCGGTTCGACTATCTCCTCGAACGCAGCGCGATGCTGGGGGTAGTTTTTGACGATGAATTGCGCCTGGTGCTGGAGTACTTCGAGGGCCAGCGACAGCCTGGCCATGGTCTTGTCACCGCCCCCGGCCGCGCGCATCACCTTGGTGTAGGCGTCAGCGAGCTTGGTGAGCAGATCGACCTTGTCTACGGGGTCCAGCTCCTGTTCCTGGAGCTGCTCCATGGTGCGGGTGAAGTTCCCGGCGAACAGTTCCAGCACTTCGGCGGTCATCTCCGCCGCGCCGCCCTCCGACATCCGGTGGGCCTGGCGCGCGCGATCCCAGCAGTCACCGCTGGCCTTGTCCTTGCGTTTCCAGTTGCGCGCCGTGTAGGCACTCACGCCTGCCAGTTCCGCCGACTGCTCCAGCGTCAGCTTGTTGCGGACATACGCCGTCCGCACCTGGCTGCGTACTTCGGGGGAGTGGGCCACTACTGGCTCTCGAACAGCTGTTTGATGAGGGCGACGCCACCCGCGAAAAAACCGCCTGCAATACCGCCAGTGACGCCGCCCGCCTTGGCGGCATTCACGTCCAGCGTGTCCAGACGTTTCTCGATACCCTTTAGCAGCTTGCGGTGCTCCGAAAGCTCGTCACGCGTGAAATCGCTGTGATCCCGGATTTGCTCCTGCATGCCTTCCTGGAGTCCGGCCACCCGGCCCACCTCCTGGTGCAACTGATTCAGCGTCGGGTCGTTGTCGCCAGCCATGGCTGGTTGCTCCTGTGACGGGTTAGGAAGGCGGGGGCGCGGTCAAGACCGACAGCAACTGGGTCGCCGCATGCGCCCAGTACAGCGTCCGATCAACGCGTTGGAGGAGATCCTCATCGGACGGGGGTTCCGTCGTCGGGAGCAGCGTCCGCTTGATCTGAATCGCCTGAGCGTGAAAGTCACTAAGGTTTTTCTGCAGGTCGAGGGGCATCCGCTCGATGTCGGGTGCGATCTGCTGGTACGCCACCTGGTAGTCCAGGGTCAGCTGCGAGATTAATCGACTCATGTCAGCGGCGACGATCAACTTGCTGCCGGCGGTGCCTTCGCTCCACGCCACGGATAGCGCGCGGATGGCATGCACGTCGTCAATGACCGCCTGGATCGCCGACCAGGTCTTCTCGTCAAAACGTGATCGGTGCGCCTGCAGTTTCAGCTCGGTGTTGGCGAGGACAGTGTCATAGATGGGAATGTTCGTGCTGACGCGTTCGGCCGTCGCCAAAACGGCGTCGGAGGAGTAGCTCGTCGACGTACAGCCCGCCAGCGCGGACACGGTCAGGAGCGCGGTCACGAGGGCGAGACGCACAGGGCTGATCGCGCACATTGCATTACGAAGTCGGTTCATGGTTCACCTTCAATTCAAGTGGTAAGGAGTCGGCAAGATGGAGACTTGGCGTGTAGATGGCCTTGCGTGAAGCAGCCGCTCTGAATGCCGTCAGCACCTCCAGACGAGGCGTGGCGGCGATCGACACGTGTACCCACTCCTGGAACTCCAGGATGAGCTGGTCAAAGGTCAGATTGGCTTCGATCCAGGTCGCCACCCCGTAAGGTGAAACACCAGGCACCTGGATGTCGGCGGCCTGGCCAAACTGGTGTTGCGAGTTCACCGCACCACCAATCATTAGGTTCAACGCCTTGCAGCGGTAGCCGGAGGTAATGATTACCGTGCCGAACTCATCTCGCAGCGGCTGCAGGACGGTCTCAGCGAGCGTCAGCAGATTGCGGAAGGGCTGGCCTGGTCGACAGTCGATGGGTATCCGATTGTCGATCTGGTGGCGACTGGCAGCCCCTGACCGGATGAACTCCAGCAGTGTGAAGTTCTGGGCCAGGCGGACTGTTGCGGGATCGAAATTCAGGGCACTGCTCACGCCCGGTCTCCTATTGCCATAGGCGACATCGATCATGGCGGAATGCACTGCTGGATTAGACTGTGAAACGCTTCACAGCCGGTAGGAGGGTTACTCGAAGAGGGTGGCCTGGGGAGAGACGGTCGTCTCGCGGGCCTTGTTGACGATATTGATTATGTGACGGCGGGTCAACTTGAATTCCCGCGCCAGGGCGACGTGGGTCTCGCCGGCGGCCGAGCGCCGGGAGATCTCCTGGTCGCGGATCTGCAGGAGGCAGCTATCGAGCTTGGGCAGCTCGATGCTCTGTGCGCCCCACAGCTCCGCCAGGCTGTCGATCTGCTTGGCCGTGAGAATGGCAGAGAGCTTCCGGCTGCGGCGACTGCGCGCCGGGATGCGGATCGGTGTGCCGCCGTGGCGATCGAGAAGCACCAGCGTGGCCGGCAGCCCGATCGCGCGCACCAGCATCCGCGCTCGCGGCGGCAGCGCCTTCTCGCTGATGCGCTCGATATCGGCGTCAGGTATCGGTTGCGCCATGAGAGTCCAAGGGACCAGCGCCAGGGTGGCGCAGATCCTCCAGCACCTGCCAGTAGGCAGCCTGGGCGCATTCGTCGATGTAGTGCCCCACGAGCGCTTCCGCGATGATTTGAAATCCCACAGCGCCTGCTTCGGTAGCGCTCGCTCGACGTCTGATATTGAGGGCCACGCGCGCGATGGCCTCTTCCTTGAGCACCAGTCCGGTCGCATCCGCCTCGCTGCGTAGCAACGACTCGACGAAATCGATTTGGATGCGGGTCATGGCGTCCATGTCCTCGATCTCGCAACCACCGAGGCGAAGGCCGGTGTAGACATACACCAGGTCAGCACCATAGAGGCCGAGCCGGACCAGGTCGAAGGCGCTTATGTCGCCAGAAGCCTTCCACCCGCGAATCACACCATCCAGCTCCTCGACCTCCGTATGTATCACACCCTCTCGCTCCAGACGCTCCAGCTCCTCACAGAGCCGTTCCTGATAGCGCGCAAAGCTCTCAGCAGTGCTACTCACAACGCACACCCTCCCGAACGCACCAACTCTTCAGCGCCTCGATACAGTTGTTCAGCTCGTTGGACTCCGCCCAGGCGAGCGGCCTGCCGTTCGTCATGGACTTGCACCAGGCTTCCATCGCTTCCTGGCTGCGGTTTTTCACCGCGCCCGCGTCGGCGAGGCTGCACCACAGTGCGGTGATCTTGTTGATCCGGGGTTGCTTTGCCTTACTCGCCGGCTTGGACCGTGCCTTGGGTTTCACGTGGAACCCTCGGCGCTTCATCTCGTCACGAACATGGCGCAGCTGTGTATCGGACAGAGCATTACAGCTACGTTTGCCCGTGCAGCGCTGGAGGAATCTGCGATAGTCATCCTCGTTCATACCCAGCTCGCGCTTGCCGACGTGGATGACGCGGATCAGTCGAGCGCGCTCTGGTGTAATGTCATATTTACGCTCCATGCTCGCTACTCCTGATGCGCCGCAGCTTGACGATCTTCCGACGCATCCCCTTGACCTGCTGACGCATCCGGTTGTTCTGGCACACCAGGCGATCCTGGTCCGAGCGCGGCGTGCCCTTGAGGGGTTTCGGGGCGAGGACCACGTTGCCGTCCTCGTCCCACTCCCTGACTTTCGTGCTCATGGTGCTCATCTCCTGTAGTGGGGTTTCGATAAACGACCTTCACGACTCTGTTGAGCGAGGCGACATACCAGGCCCCTTCCAGCGCAAACGAGGGGCCAGTAGCCGGGATGGCACTCGGGTCCACCTGGATGACCACACGGTCGGCGCTGTAGCGCACCTGGTGGATGTGGTACCCGTCGCGCGCGAGGCGGCGAACCGCTTCCGTGGCTGCCAGCCCGTTGCCGGCGACCAGGAAATTGGCGGTAGCCGCTTCTCGCTTTCCAGCCAGGTCGTCGCTCATCCGGTGGTCGCCGCTTTCTCGATCTCGCTCTCGAAGGGCTTCACGATGAACTCCTCTTTCTGACTGATCGTGATGCCCCTGACGCCCTGGACGGCGTCGGCGTCGTTGAGAATCGCTTCCTTGTCGACTTCCTCCTTGGTGCGAATGAAGCGGTCCAGACTGAGTGACTTCAGCGCCTGGATAACGTCGGGGATCTTCTTGAGGCTGACTTTCTTGGGTGTTTTCCTCCAGCTGATCTCTCCGCTGGTGAGGTTCACGGTTTTGCGCGTGCCCTTGCAGAGGTCAGAGCGGTTGGTCTCGGCCCAGGCTTTCACGCCCAGGAACAGCTCCTCGATCTTCGCGTTGAGCGGTAGCGCTTCCTCCTCGAACCCACGCTTGATGGCCGACAGTTCATCGTTCATCGCCGATTCGATCGAGACGACCTGTCGCTGCAAGGCGCCGATCTGAGCGACCATGTCCTCGGCTTCCACCTGGGTACCGGGAGTCGGCACGGCGTCCGACTTAATGCGTGGCTTGTTTGCCATAAACTTCTCCTAGTGCATGAGGGTCGATATTGACCCTGAAGTGTGGGTACTCGCCGTTGACGGTCATGCCGTATCGCAGGTTCGCGTTGAAGGCGAGTGTGAGTGCGTTGATCAGCGCTGAGCGCATCGCCCCAGCGTCACGCCGGAAGTAGATGTACATCTGCGCGGCGTCGAAGGCGTTCTTGTCGAAAGGTTGGCGGTGGTCGAACTGGTCGACCTGCAGGTAGGGCAGGATTGTGCCGTCCTCCGCGATCTTTCCCTCCGCCGCAGTGACCCGCCAGTAGTGCGTGTCGATCGATTCGGGTGGCGACGTCACCTCCAGCGGAGGCGTGTTACACATCACCGCGCCGACGATGATTTTGGATTTGCTGTTGGTCATAGTTGTGCCCTCCGAAAGGCGTTACTGCCTGCCATGGTTTCTTCATTGACACGCTCCACCAGCTTCGCCGTCACGGCGGCGTCGCTGTTCGTGGCAGCGCGGTAGGTGTTGCGGCAAAGGTTTCGTAGGAGACGCGCTGAGCCGCCGCAGCACGTCCAGTAGGCGTCGACGAGTTCATCGCCGACGTCCATGTCATCCGGTTCGAAGTACGCCTTCACCAGGACGGAGCAGTCGTCCCGGCTGATCTTCCGGACCACAGGCGGCCAGAAGGAGATGCGACTCGCGAGCTGGCCCAGGCGACCCTCGATCCCCTGGATGCGCGCGATCAGATCCGGTAAGCCCACCAGCATCAGGGCGATGCCGGCCTGGTCGGAGATCCTGCGAAGCGCGTCCAGGGACTGGTCACTCAGGTAGTTGGCCTCGTCGGCGAGGATCATGCGGTCGGTACCGGCAAACGCCTTGATGATCTCCAGCGTGACCTCATCGGCGCGAGCGCTTCGGCGCACTTCGACCTCGCATTGCTGTGCCAGCATGTGCGAGAAGGTGCTGTGTCCCAGCCCTCGACTCGCCCCAACCATCGCAGTGCCTTTTACCCGCATCGCATAGTCAACCAAGGCGCTGGTTTTGCCGATGCCCGGACTCCCAGCAAAGACCCCGATGTCGCGGTCCCGGTGGGCGCGTTGAATCAGCGCGGTAATTTTTTTGTGGACTGAGGTCTCACAACGCGGCAGCTCGGCGCGGCCGTCCTGGTCACGCATGGCCTGGCGTTCCAGCGCGTCCAGGATCTGCAGCAGCTTCTTTGAAGGCCGTGCGTGGTAGCCACCCGAGAGGAGCGAATTGACGGTCCCCGATGGCATCCCTGTCAGGCTGCTGATCATCGCCTTGGTTCGGTCAGGCGCCTGTTGCAGCCAAGTCTTGATCTGCTCCAAAACTTCCAGGTCTTCTGAGTTGTAACTGCTGAATCGTTTTTTCTCAGTCATTCGTGTGCTCCTCGGTGTGGTGCCTCAACGTGAAATCCAGCGTGTCGAGCGACGGCTCGCTCGCTGGTGATGAATGTGTGGGTCGGTAGTCCTGCAGGATCGAGTCACGTAGCAGGTCGCCGTCTTCGATCGCGGCGTTCCCTCGCTCAATCTGCGCATAAGAGTTCTCGATGAGCAGCGGCGCTATCGTGTCCAGCGCCTCGCTGTCGTCGGCGGTGATGACACGACTCGCGCGGTCGATGTCTTCCTGGATGTGCGCCTGCTTGCGACGGATGGCGTTGTCTCGGCGCGCGATCCTGGCGTCCTGGATGCGTGAGGGCGACAAGTACTCGCTCCGCTGCTCCAGAACGGCAGTGGTGATGAAGCGGCCTTCGGGCGACGTGTACACCACCACCTCGGCGTCGTCTTTGAGGTCATACTCCACCACCACTTCCTTCTGGTTGAAGGCGAGCAGACCCTCGCTGGTGTACATGCGTCCGTGCAGGCGGATGCGTTGGCGCGTGACTGTACGGGTGATGCGCGGCCGCACAATGGCGTCGGCCGGGCAGCTCAGTTCGAAATGGTCGCGCTGTTCCCACATCGACGCTGGTGTGTCATCGTCCAGGCCGCTGTGCGCCTGGTGGTGGTAGGCATAGTCGATCCACTCCTCCAGCCGCAGGTAGTAGTCCTGCATCGACGGCAGCGGCACCTTGCCCGTGCTGGCGTCTTTGAGCACCTTGCGTAACGCCTCGGGTGACATGTCGCTGCCGCAGTAGCTCGGAAACTGCTTGTCGAATTGATCGCGCAGCGTGCGGAAGAAGCGCTCAACGACGCCCTTGCCCTTCGAGTTACCGGGCAGTGATCGCACCACCTCCATACCGAACTTCGCGTAGAAGCCGGTCGAGGCGTCGTTCATGAGTTTCGATATGTAGCCGCTGCCGTTGTCGACGTGGACACCCACCGGCTGGTGGTTGTGGTTGATCATCGCTGCGGAGAGTGAGAAGAGTGTGGAGATGGAGGATTCCGCGTCACTGACGTAGAAGCCGGGGATGTACCGGCTGCGCAGGTCAATCCAGACCGACAGCTCCGGCCGGTACGGCTTACCTGTGATCGGGTGCGCCAGGTAGACGTCGATGGTATGGCCGTCGCCCTGAAAGATGTCGCCCACATTCAACGTGTGGTAGCTCATCACCCGGTACCGGCGCATGCTGTCGCGGTAGAGCTTTGGTCCGAGGCGCCTGGCGTTCTTGACGTCGTCTGGCAGGCTATCGACGAAGTAGCGCACCTGGTGGTCGGTCACATCGAAGCCGTTGCTGCGCAGCGCACGGGCGACTTGCGCGACTGCTGGTTTCTGCGGCCGCCCCCACTCCGTCAGAGCCGCCTGGTGCCACGACTTCAAGCCGACGACGCGGCCACGGTGCTGCGGCACCAGAGCGCCCTCCTCACCGTCCTCGTGACGCTTGAACGCCTTGTACAGCGAGTAGCAGGTGGCGCGACTGGGCAACTTGGTCTTCGAGGGCCACGCGATACGGATCGCCGCCAGTATCTCCTCGGCCAACACTCCGTGCTCGTAGGCGGTTACGAGCATCCCGTAGGCACGATTGAACGAGACGGGGTTGGACTCCGCGTGTGCCATGAGACCTTCGAGGTGGCGCGCCACGATGAGCTTCGCAGCCTCCTTTCGCTTCTTCGCGTCAGTCGGTGTGGCCAAGGTTGTAGCCAGATGCTCGCGCGCCTCACGCAGCGCCTTGCTCTCTGGACTAATGTCGACGACGCGCCCCATGGTGTCGGTCCTACTTCCTACGCGAGCCAACAAAGGCGCGGTTGGCGTGGATTCGGGTCGTTTCGTTCTGGACGTAGTTGCGCGCGTCCTGGGCGGCGAGATTCAGCTCGTCCAGATCACCGAGCTTGAACTCAGGGGCGATGACGCCGTCTTCTGGTGGTGGGCTAACGTCCGCAACGAGATCCCAGCACTCCTGTAGCTGAGCCACACCGGAAGCGATGGAAAAGCAAATTTGCGATGCGATGTTCGACTTGGTGACCGCGTCATGCTTAAGCGATCGAAGCTCATCAATCAGCCGTTCCAACTCTCGGGTGGTTTCTGTGATGACTTCGCCGTGATGGAGGGCGGTCAGCCGGAGCCGTCTGGTGTCTGCCTCCTTCTTCGAGCCAGAGCGCAGTCGCTTGTTCTGCTCCAGTTGGTCGTTCAGCTTCGCCTGGGTATCGCGCTGCTTCGCCTCGGCTGTGTCACGTTCACGTCGCAACTTCACGAACGCCTCGACCTCTAGGGAGGTGCCGTCGTTTACCATCTCGAAATGCTCGCCTGTCAGCACATCTTCCATCTCGGCGTGGCCCAGCCGCGTCAGCGCTGTGACTTTCCTGGCAGGCAGCCCGGTAAGCTTCTGGCGGGCCGCCGGCCCGAGATTCATCCACGCTGCGGCATTCTTCATGTCGCGCTCCGAACCTCGTTTGGAAATGCCATGGGCCTCCCGCCACGGCGTCCACTCACCGTGGGACATCCGGCTCTTCTGCAGTAGTAGATGTAGGCCGACGCTGACGCTGGCGGCGGCACTGGCTGCCTGTGCTCTCTCTAGTGAGGCAACAAACGCTTCCCCCTCAAGCAACGCTCCATCATCAGTGATAGGCAGAGCAACACGCGCCATCTCGTTGCTGTCGTCCAGCGATCGAAGGCAAGCGCTGATCTCATTGAGCGTTGAAGCCATCAACTCCGCGCGCTTTGGATCGGGTTCGTTTGCGAGAATGACTTCGCCTGTCTTCACAACCTCGCTAATCTGTTTACTGGTGTTGGATTTCCGTCCGCGTTTCGCTTGTGCCACGTGGTTCTCCTTACTGGGGCGACCGCCCCGGCTGTGTGTTTAAGTCGAGAGCTTCTTTCCCATCTGGCGGAGCTGCCGCTCCAGTCGCTGCTTGTGGATCGCCAGCTCGCCGTAAGCCAGCGCCTCCTGGTCCCGGCTGTCGACCAGGTCATGCGCGAGCGATCCGGCCAGCGCTTCCATAGGCAGCATCGATCGTGTGGCCCAGCAGATGGCTGGGACGATGTGGGCTGGGATTCGTTTCTCGTCCTGGCTGGGAGCCAGCCAGGCGTTGAGCATTCGCTTGGTGACTTTCTTGACGCCTGTATCAACTAGACACAGGTTGATGCGATCAACGACCTGGTCGCGGCTGTAGCCGCTCAGTCGGATGGCCTTCTTAACGGCAGCCGTTAGCTCCGCATCAAGATCGAGGGGTGGCGCGTTCTCGGAGTGGAGCACAGGCTGCTCCAGTCCGCCGAACAGGTCACTGGTAAAAGAATCTGGCGTTTTTACCATTATGTTTTCCTCACGCTCGCAGTAGGGTTTTCGGGGGTACATGGACAGGAGCTGGAGAAGCTGATGCCCGGAGAAACGTCTGATAAGTGGGACTCAATGCGGCCACGGCTGCCATTTCGCGGTCGGCGCCATTGGCCAGGATTGAAAAGCGACACCGGTGTCGCTTTTGGGTGGGAGGCCCGAGTCCGGTGGGCGGGTCTCAAAAACGGCGCCGGCGCCGCTTTTGGCCTTTCAGGCTGCTCCTGGTGGGAACCGAAATGCGCGAACTGTTCGCGCTTTTGGTGCTCAGGCAGCATTTGCCGCTCGGGCAGGCTCGAAGCCCAAAAAGTGGAACGTTCCACTTTTTGCGGCTCAGGCTGCGGTGGCCGCTTGGGACTGCTTTTGCTTCCAGCGCGGGGTGCGACCGACGTTGTCCGGTTTGGAGTACCGGCCATCAGGAAACATGACATTCAGGGGAATATTCGTGACAGCAGCGATAAAGGTTGCGACGTCGTAGCTGGTGTCGTCACCTCGAATCACCCCGAAAACCGTGGGCTGAGAGACGCCGAGTTCCTCGGCAACTCCAGTCTGGGAATAGCCTGCTTTTGTCAGCGCAGCTATAATATCGGCGTAGTGCATAACGTCTCCAAAGCGTCTGTGCGTTACATCTGGGTGGTGTGGAAGCACCGCCCTATTTTTTCCAGCAGCAGCCTATAAAACTAGGCTATAGCGATGATTAAACGACTGGCGGCCTAGTTTGTCAACTCAATACAGCGATATAGCTGAGAATTTTGTGCAGAGATTGGCCGGTGAAATTACTCGGCTCGGCGACGCCTCATTCCTCGCAGGCGCTTTGGGAAGGAACCGGAACACGATCTACGACTGGAAGAAGAAGGGGAACATCCCAGGTTACGAACTCGCGCGACTCGCAGAGCTGGGAGCCGACGTTGTTTTCATCTTTACAGGTCAGCGATCTCCCGAGACGATCGCGGAGTCCGACCCTGACGTCCTTGGTGAACACAACATAGAGTTCGTGGTCTCGGAGATCGTCGAGATGATCCAGGAGGAGGCCGAGCGGCAGGGTGTAGAGTTCGACGCGCAGTTTTGCGCTGTCGAAGCAGTGAGAGTTTTCCTCCAGGTCAAAAAAGTCGGGCTTTCAAGAGTGGATTATCAGGAGGTCGCAAAGGCGATCGTCCACGGCATGATCAGAATGTGGACGTCGGTGGAATCTGGCGAGTCTCGCGAATCGAACTACGGAGAACAGTCATGACGCAAGGATGCGTTTACCCATCACCAGTCAGCCCGGCCCTACTCGCCGACATCAGTGCGGTGCTAAAAGAGACCTCCGAATCGATCGGTGTAACCCTGGACAGCTACGCCTTGATGTACCAGGCGGTGTCGATCTACAACGCCGTCCAACAGTTCGGCCTGTACGATGAGAATGAGCAGTTTCTAGCAGCCGAGCGGCTGGTCGTCAGCCGGTGCGAAGCCATGCGGCCAGATAAGGGCAAAATCCACTGAATTGAGACCCCTCTCAGGCGCCCTGTGTGGCCCTGTGGGCGCGATCCGGGAAACCGGCCCCAAGCCACGACGAAAAAAAGTTAACAAATCTTGAGTCGGTTTTGAGTCGGTTTCCGGCGATCCATCTGCTAGGCCGGAGGCTAAGGTGCGAGCCAGGCGCGAATTCGCCCGATATTCGGGTGAAGCTTGCCCCGAAACATCTATTGAAGTGTCTGCAGATAAGCGCGCAGTGACTGCGTGAGTTTTCCAAATTGCTGTGTTGCTGAATCACACACTCTTGAGCGCTCGTCCTCCGTCCCCGTACCCTGAATATCGTAGGGAAGATTAGTCATGGTCCTGCCAACCTCCATGATCAACCTCCCAATGTCTTCCGGCACCAGAAGCGCAAGGTGTGAGTTTTGTCGATACAGTAAGGATGTGAATTCATCGAACTCCGTGAACTCTTTGTCCGGTATCGACTCCATCCACTTGGTGACAACTTGCAGCATGTACTGTTGTGACGTCGCTTGAAACTCGACGATCGCCCCTTTCAGCTCCTCGTACTTTTCTGACTTGTGCCGCAATGCGTACTCCTCCTCCCGAGCCAGCCTTTCTTGCTCGGCTCTCCAGGCAGCACGCTCTATCTCATTTTGACGATCCGACTCGCGGTCCGCGAGGTAGTTTCGCCGTGACCACCACTGAGAAAAACCACCCGTTAACAGTGGGCCAAGGAGTGCCCACACCTCCAAGAATCCCACCCACTGACTAGCGCTGATAGCCATAGTCACGTTCTCCCCATACTGAAATTGCAGTAGCGATTACAGCTTCGCACGGGATTGCTGGGAGACACAATTCCCGGCTTTACCCGAATCTACCCAAGGGGATCGATCGGCTTGACCCGGCGAGCGAGCCGAAGGCATCCTACGAGTCTCCCTACCGGGCCAACCCCGGTGTGAAAGATTTCACAGTCTTTCCGGTATGGCGATCTCGGCACACTGCCAGCCATGCCGAAACGCAAGCCGCCTGTCACGCCACCGTCCACCCCTCTGGAGTTCAAGGGACTCACCGAGTGGTTCGACGTCTTCTATGCGGGCACCCACACGGATGCCCACGGCCGCACCGACACCTACGACGAAGCCTACCTGCAGCAGCTGGCGGTCAACTCCACTCCGGCAGAGGATCGTCCGTTCACGGTCCCTCTGGTGGTGGGCCATCCGGAGAAGGATGATCCCGCCTACGGCTGGGGTGTCGAGTTCAAGGTGGAAGACGGCGTGTTGTATGCCAAGGCCGACCACCTCGAGCCGCAGTTTGCCGACCTGGTGAAAGAGGCCCGGTACCCGAATCGCTCTGTGAAGATCGTACAGACTGATGCCGGTCCTGCGCTGGGCCACATCGGTTTTCTTGGCGCTGCGAAACCAGCGCTCGACGGCCTGGACCCGATCTACAAGAACGCCGAGGTCGACGGCGCGGTGTTCGAGTTCAGCACCGAGACCTGGTACGCCACCTCGATCGTCGCCTCGGTCCTACGCCGTCTGCGCGAGTTCCTGATCGAACGCTTTGACATGGAGACCGCAAACCGTGTGATCAGCGAATGGGATGCTGATGCGCTGGCCGAGGAAGCTGGCGAGCAGCGTGCCGAACAGCTCGACGATCTCTACTCGTTTACCGCGCCGCCGACTGGCGCTCACTCTGAGGAGCCGACTATGGACCCCAAGGACAAGCAGTTTACCCAGGCCGATATCGATGCCGCGAAAGAGGAAGGCAAGTCCTCTGCTCAAGCCGAGTTCGCCAAGGAGTCCGCTGTGCAGAAGCGCGACGAGTTTATCGAAACGGTGCTGACCAAGGCGGTCGAAGACAAGCGCATCGAACCCGGCCAGGTCGAGGGCCTGCGTACTTTCATGAAAACGCTGTGCCACGACGACTCCGAGGAACACACGCTGGAGTTTACGAAGTCCGACGGAGCGAAGGAGAAGGTGTCCGGGCTGTCCTGGTTCGCGAAGACGATTCTCGAAGGCCAGGGCACCCACCCGCTGTTCAAGGTGGACGCCGAAGCCGCGAACCAGGAAGACGGTGTCGACCTCGACGACGGCGAGGCTTTGGGCCAGGCCGCTAAAGAGTACATGGCTGAGCAGCGAGGCAAAGGGATCACGGTTTCCGCCCGCCAGGCCGTCGATCACATCCGCAAACAACAGGCGGCGGACTGACGCCCGACGCCGTCACTGACGCACAGGAGTAGCTATGCAAAATCCCATGCTTACCAAGACCCTGGTCGCCGAAGGCGTGCTGGCTGCTTACCGGCTGCTGACCTTCGGTACCGGGGATCATCAGGTCGCGCTGGCCAGCGCGGTCACCAATCCCCCGGCCGGAGTCACCGGCAAGCTGATTGACGCCGATGGCGAGCGCGTCGACGTCTACAAGGTCGGGATCGTGGAGGTGGAATACGGCGGCAATGTCACCGCAGGTCAGCCGCTCACGACGGACGCGAACGGCAAGGCCGTCGCCGCCAGCCCCGCCGCGGGTGTGAACAACCGCATCTGGGGTGAAGCCGTCGTCGATGGCGTCGACGGCGATATCGGTTCCATTCATCTGAGCTTCTCGACCCTGCAGGGTTAAGCGGCCAGCGACCAACGAGTAGGAGTAACCATGAGCGGAAAAACACCTTTCCCCACAGACCCCGTCCTCATCGCGATCGCGGTCGCCTACACCAACCGGGCATTGATCGCCGATATGGTGCTGCCTCGCGTCGGCGTGGGCCTGAAGGAGTTCAAGTACTTCGAGTACGACCTGGCCGAGGGCTTCACCGTGCCCGACACGCGGGTGGGCCGTAAGGGCAAGCCGAACGAAGTCGAGTTCTCAGCCGAAGAAAAGACCGGTAGCTGCGAGGACTACGGTCTGGATGACCCGGTACCCCAGGACGATATCGATCAGGCTCCGGCCAACTATGACCCGCTGGCACACGCCACTGAGTACACGACG
The DNA here is from genome assembly GCA_028277365.1 of Halieaceae bacterium. GTDB lineage: Bacteria > Pseudomonadota > Gammaproteobacteria > Pseudomonadales > Halieaceae > JANQIO01. The sequence goes on from JANQGK010000206.1 coordinate 36,371, forward strand.
AACCTGATCCAGCTGGACCGAGAGGTGCGGGCCGCCAACCTGGTGTTCAATCCGAACACCTACGCCGCCACGCATCGCCAAACCCTGGTCGGGACGAGCCAGTTCAACGACTTCACCAACTCTGACCCGATCGGTGTCATTTCCGATGCGCTCGACGTGCCGGTGATGCGCCCGAACATCATGACCATCGGCCAGACGGTCTGGTCGAAGCTGTCGCGCCACCCGCACATCGTCAAAGCCGCCCACGGCAACAGCGGCGATAAGGGTCGGGCAAGGCGGGAGGATGTCGCTGAACTGTTCGAGCTGGATGACATCTACGTCGGACAGGCGCGAGTCAACAACGCCAAGAAGGGCCAGACGCCGAGCCTGCAGCGCTGCTGGGGGAATCACATCTCCCTGAGCTATCGCGATATGACCGCCAACACGGAGCGCGGCCTGACGTTTGGCCTGACCGCCCAGTACAACACCTGGATGGCTGGGAGCATGTTCGATCCTCACATCGGTCTTCGCGGTGGCCAGCGTGTCCGCGTTGGCGAGTCGGTTGACGAACTCGTGCTGGCGAATGACCTGGGTTACTTCATCGAGAACGCCGTCGCCCCATAAACCCCAGCGAGAGAGCCTGCCACTAGCGGGCAGGCAGGGGCGGCGGGGGCCGGTGCCAAGGCACCACCCGCCGCCCTTTTTTTCATCACCAGGAGACGCTTATGTCGACGTCAAAGAAGTACTACAAGGCACTCAACCTGATCCGCTGCGACGGTGATGTGATTGAGATGGACCAGGTGGTCCCACTCACCGAGGAGCAGGTCGCCAAGATCGGCGCCAGCGCCCTGGTCGATGCGAAGCCCGAGGAGATTCCGCCCGAGGGCGGCTCCGAGGAGAAGCCTGGCAACGACAACCAGATGCAGTCGACCACCTCACCGCCCGCCAAGGCACCCGCGAAGAAAGCGCCGGCCAAGAAAAAGGCGCGGACACAGCGCAAGGCCCCTGCCAAGCAGAAGGCCGCTGCCAAACAGAAGGCCGCTGCCAAGCGGAGAGCCGCCGCCGAAAAGAAGGCTGCCGCCGAGAAGTCTGGCTCGGATAGCGCCAGTTCCTGATCGTGTACACCACCGCCTCACAACTGCTTGATCGGTACGGCGCTGAGTCGCTGGCCGAGCTGGGCGGTCAGAAGTTGCCTGACGCGGTGGTGCCCGAGTGTCTACAAGCACTCATCGAAGAGACCAGTACCAGCGGATACACGGTCCAGCAGATCGCCGATGCCCAGGCGGCGCTCGATGCAATCACGGCGGCCATCAGCGACGCCCAGCACTTCATAGACAGCTACCTGGGCAAGCATCTCACGCTACCGCTGGATCAGGCGGTGATCGACACCTCTGTCATCCCGCGCCAGGCCGCGATCATCGTGCGCCACGACTTGATGATCCACGGTGCGGATGAGCAGACCGAGAACAACTATAAGAACGCGGTCGCCTGGCTGCGTGACGTCTCGAAGGGGATGGCTGCGATCGGCGCGGAAGACGCCGCGCAGGATGGAGACGTCGCATCGGGATTTGGATTCCGGTCAGGCGGCGAAACGCGCGACTGGGATGCCTTCGGATGACGGGCCTGAACCTCACCCTCACCCTAGAAGATGCCGGTGCGAAAGCCGTCCTTGACGCCGTGATACACGCTGACCCCGAGGTGGTCCTCGATGAGATCGGCGGGTACCTCGACAGCCAGGCCCAGCGTCGCTTCCAGTTGGAGCAAGGCCCCGATGGCGAAGCCTGGGAGCCGAGTGCGCGGGCGCTGCTGGACGGCGGCAAGACACTCCAGAACAAGCGAATCCTGGCCGACTCGATCACACACAACGTGATCAACAGCCGCGCCGTAGAACACGGCACGAACGTGATCTACGCCGCCATCCACCAGGAGGGCGGTGTCATTCGGGCGAAGAACGCACCGTACCTCCGCTTCGCGTTGCCGGGTGGTGGCTACGCCACGGTCGAGTCGGTAACGATGCCCGCGCGGCCGTTCGTCGGCCTGGGCGAGGAAGAGGAAGAGGACATCCCACTGATCGTGGTCGACTGGTGGCAGGAGGCGATCGATGCTGCTGGAGCTGGTTGAGGCGCAACTGCAGTCCTCGATAACAGGGCGGATCAGCATCGACACCGCCTTGCAGATCGCTGAGGTGGCCAGCAAAAAGCCCCAGCGCTCCGTCAGCCTATTTCTCGTGCCGCTGGGTGATCGTGTGACTAACCAGGGGCGCACCACCGGGCCAATCTTGGACCAAGTGACCACTACCTTCGCAGTGGTGTTTGCGATCCGCCACATGGCGGGCCGCGCCGAACTGAAACACGCCACGCTAGATGAGTGGCGCAAAAAAGTCCGCGACGCGCTGAATGGCTGGACGCCTGGCTTACCGACTTACACCCCGCTGCTGCGGGGCAACGGACAGATCGTTGCCCTGCGCGACCACACCCTGTGGTGGCAGGACCAGTACCGCACCACGTTCCTTGAGGAAAGTGCTTATGCCTAGAAAGTCATCCCGAAAGAAAACCACCCAGGCGACCGACGAGCCACGCCGTCCGACGCGTGACCAGATCCCCAACGCTGGCGGTATCTACCGCTTCGACCCCGACGCCGAGGCGGGCACCGACCCGATTTCTGTCGTTGAGCCTGCGACCGGGGCTGCGCTGCCTGCCGAAGACACCACAACCACTGACAACCCGGAGTAAGGTATGTACATCATCCGTGAAGAAGACACCCTCCTCTATCTGCTGAAAGAGGCGAACTACGGTGCCGGGGGCAGCTTCGCCGCCGCCGACGCGATGGTCGCTGAGTCAGTCACCCTGCGACCGCTCGAAGGCAACAAGCAGCGCATCCAACAGGTGCGCGGCTTCAAAGGCGCTTCACGTGGCTCCCGCTCAGAAACGTATGTGAGCATCGAGATTGTGATGGCACTGGCGGGATCGGGTGCGGTCGACCAGGTACCCGCACACGGCCTGCTGTATCAGGGTTCCTCGCACAACGCCACCATCACCGCGATGGCGTCGGTCGACTACGCGCTGATTGATGCCAACGAAGACAGCCTGTACGGAGGCTTTTTCGCGCTCGACACGTTCCATCCGCTTCGGGGTCTGCGTGGGGGCCTGCGCTTCCAGCTCGGCACCGACGGGATCGGTCGCGTGGTCTTCAACGGCTTCGCGCTCTATGACGACCCGACAAAAACGTCTCCGCCCACCCCGGACTTCTCCGCCTTCCAGCTGCCCCAGGACATCAACGCGTCCACGGTGACCGAGATGCTGTTCTATGGTCAGAGCGTCGGTATGAGCGCCCTGGAAATCACCGGACGCGACACCGCCCAGTACCTCAACGTCGCCAACCAGGAAGAAGTCATTCAGAGCAGCGGCGGCAATGGGGCGGGCTACTCGATCACGTTCCGCGAGGGTGATGTCGGTGTGTTCAACTTCTTCCAGGCAGCGAAGGAAAACACCCCCGGCGCGCTCGCCTTCCAGTTGGGTACCGACGTCACAGACGCGGGCAACATCTTCGAGTTCGATGCGCCAGTCGTGGAAATCGACTCGGTCGAGCGGGTTTACCAGCAAAACGTGGCCTTCCTGCGCTGCGCCGGCCCGATCGTGCCCACCGCGAAGAACAACGACTACACCTTCACCCACCGCTAGTCCACGAGGGCCTGGAGACGAACTATGAGTGAGCAAGAAAACAGTGTCGCGCGCGGATTCAGCTACGACCTGCTGACCACCACCTATCAATGGCCGGTGGTGGTTGAGATCCCCCAGGGCGGCGAGTTCAAGCAGTTCGAGTTCACTGCGGAGTTCAAAATGATCTCCCAGGACGAGGCCCAGGCGATCTACGAGGAGGTGCGCACCAAGCTGCAGGCGCAGATCGAGGACAAGACAGGCCCGTCTGTGATGGCAACCAACGCCGTGCTGCAGGAGTTCCTGACACACGTGTGGGTCAGCTGGGATGACAACCTGACCGGCCCCAAGGGTGAACAGATGGAAGCCACCGAAGAGAACAAGCGCAAGTGGCTGGCCTGGTCGCCGATGATGCGCGCGATCGACAAGGCGTACCGAGAGAGTGCGCGTGGCCAGGAGGCCGTCAAGGAAAACTGATCGGGGCGGCTCGTCACTGGGCGGGTGACGGGCAACAGTCACGCCCCTCGAAACGCACCGCCCGGCTACGCGTAGCACTGAAAGCAGCCGGTGCTCCGGACCACATTCTGGAGCGCCTTTATGCCAACGCGGGAAAGAGTGACGCCTACCGCGTCTTCAGCCAGAACCGAAACGCGGTAGTGCTGTTCACCCTGTGCTCCAACAAGTGGGAGTACGTGAGCACGATGATGGGAGCGTTCCCGACCAGCCTTCGGCTCGACCAGGTGGAGATTCGAGCGCGACACCTACCCGAGATTCGCGCGCTGAGCCAGGACGAAACGGACCACCTCTGGATGCAGATCGACATGTTGGAGCGGCACGCGCTGAAGGCGATGAGCGAGCAACTGAACAGTGAATAGCAGCAACCTCACAGTCGGCATGACCCTCGAAATGCACGGCGACCAGGTGGTCGCCCGCAAGGCGGATGGCGTCAAGCAATCCATGGGGCGCCTGGGGGATGAGGTCGACAACACAACAGCCTCCACCCGCCAACAGGCGGCGGCCAACGACGCCTACGCTCGCAGCACCAATAGAGCCACAAAGGAAACCGACGGCTTCAGGGATCGTGTGCGGTCCCTTAAGTCTCAGCTTGGCGACCTTCGGGGATTACTGGCGTCCGTAGGCGTCCTGTTCTTCGCCCGCGAGGCGTTGCGCACCGCAGATGCGATGGCGGCCCTGGACATTCGCCTGGGATCTGCAACTCGACTCACTGGCGACTACGCGCTGGTTCAACGAGAGCTGTTTCGAGTCACCCAGGACAACGCTGCGGCCTACGCCACCACCATCAAACTCTTCCAGGACCTGTCACGGGCAGCACCCGAGCTTGGGGCGACCAACGATGAAGTGATTCTGCTGACTGATACCGTGCAGAAACTCGGTGTGATCGGCGGCTCCACCAACGAGCAGATGAGCAACGGTCTGCTGCAGTTTACGCAGGGTCTGACGGCCGGCACCTTCAGAGCCGAGGAACTGAACTCCATCCTGGAGAACCTACCCGAGGTGGCCACCCGTATCGCGCGCGGTATGGATATGACTGTGGGTGAGATGCGCGCTGCGGTCCTTGCTGGCGAAGTGCTGAGTAAGGATGTGTTCGACTCATTGCTGTCTCAGTCCGGCGAGATAGCAACAGAGTTCGAAGAGATCCCCATCACCATCGCGCGAGGCTCCCAGCAACTCCGAAACAGCATCGCGTCAGTGCTCGGCGACCTCGATCAGATGAACGGCACCACCATGGCGATCGGGCAGACCTTGAGTGACCTGTCAGGTGCGCTCGACTCAGGCAATGCAGCGGAAACCCTCGATGACCTGGTCACAGTAGGAGAAGCGCTAGCCGTCGTCCTGGGTGTGCGTCTGACCGCCGGCTACCGGCAGGCGCTGGCGGCGCAAGTTCAATACCAGGCGGCGCTGGTTGCTGGAAAGGCCGTCGCTGTGGAAAGCGCGCAGGCCGATCTGATGCGAGCGGAAGCAGCCATGCACACCGCCACAGCAGATCTCCGCAAGGCTACGCGAGCAGAGCAGGCCGCCGTCGCCCAGCGGGCAGCTGCCACCAGCAGCAGAACGCTGGCGATAGCCGATAGGAACCTCGCAGCAGCCAAGCTGGCCACAGCGGAAGCCACTCGCGCTGCGACGGCCGCGCAGGTAACGCTGACAGCGGCTCAGCACAGCGCGACATTGGGAAGCCGAGTACTCACCGCAGCGGTCACTGGGCTGCGGGGGGCCTATGCTCTGTTGGGCGGTCCGGTAGGCGTTGCAGCACTTGCCGCCTGGGGACTCTACGAGTACTCCAGCGCCGCCAGTGAGGCCGAGGCAAGCACGGCAGCTCTAATCGAGGATCTCGACCAGCTCACTGGCCTGTACATCGCGATGGGCGAAGCCACCACCGAAAACCGCCTGTTGCAACTTCGTCAGGAGCTGGAGACGACGCGCGATCTGCTCAACCAGCTTGAGCGACCGACCACCGACGCGGGTCGTGTTAACACCGGCGCTCTCGGTATCCGCAGTGATGAGGTAGCTGACCTGCAGGAGTACAACGCGGAGTCCGCCCGTCTGAATGCAGTGATCACTGAGCTGGAGCGGAAGATCGCGGCCAGCGAAAAGGCACTCGCGGCCCTGCGCGGTGAGCAGGACGACACCGGCACCTCTGCGGCCAAGCTGACAACGGAGCAACAGGAGTTGCTGGACACGCTGTTCCCGCTCCAGGAACTGGGACGTGAGTACGCCGCTGACCTGGTACTGTTGGACGAAATCTACGGCGAGAACGGGCGAAACACTGCCGCCTACCAGGAAGCGCTCGACGCGCTGAAGCGGGAGTACATCGATCTCTTCCCTGCATTGAAGGCTCAAGTCGAGGAGGAAAAGAAACGGGCCAAAGCGGTCGAACAATCGGCCGCCGCTGATGAAAAACTGATCGACGCACTCCGCCAGGAAGTCAGCTTGCTGAACCTATCGGCGCGGGAACGTGCGGTCGAAGTCGAGCTTCGCAAGCTGTCGGCAGACGCGACCGATGAGCAACGTGAGGCCGTCGCGCGTCTGGCCGGCCAGCTTTACGACGAAGAACAAGCCCGCGAGCAAGCCGAGGAAGCAGCGGAGCGGTATGCCGAGGTGTGGGAAAACTCCATGCGCCGCATCGACGATTCCTTCGCGCAACTGTTCCGCAGCGGCCTCGACGGGTTCGATGACTTCGGCGACCAGCTGATCGACACGGCGAAGGATTTAGTGGCAGAGCTGGCGTGGACCATTGCCCGCGAGCAGATCGTCGTCAACCTCGGCCTGGGTGTGGGTGGCGGCATGGGCGGCATATCCAGCCTCGTCGGTGGTGCCGGCAGTATCGGTTCGATGGGCGGCGTGCTCAGCGGTGGCCTCTCGCTCTCTGGACTCCTGTCCGGCCCTAATGCCCTGCTGGGATCGACGCTCACCGGCGTTGAGGCACTGGCAGCCAATCTCGGGCTGACAAACGTGGCGGGCGGCATCTACGACTGGACATCGCAGCTGGCGGCAACGGGTGGTCGGTTCGGCCTTGCTGGCGGTGCCGGCATCAATATCGGTGCGGGGCTGGCCGGTGGCTACGTCGGCAACTTGCTTGGGGATGCGCTCTTTAGCCGAGAGCAGGCGACCGGAGGTGTGTTGGGCGCCCTGGGTGGCCTGGGCGGATCGATCTTCGGTGGCCCATGGGGTGCCGCCGCCGGGGCCGCTATCGGCAATCTCCTCGACACCGCGATCGGTGGCTCCGACTTCTCTGGTAAGCGTGTGAAGTTCGGTATCACAGCGGGCGGTCGCCGGGAAGAAGGCTTCGATTTCAGCGAGACCGCCGCCAGTGGCCTGGAGCTGGGCCTGATTACCCGCCGTACTGACAACATCGGCATCAGCGATCAGCAGGAGCGCGCGCTGCTCGATTCATTCCTCGCGATCGACAGCACACTGACAGAGCTGTCACGTGCCTTGGGTGTCAGCGTTGATCTCAGCGGCCAGACGCTTACCAATCCCAACATCAGGCCCTATGACAACGGGCTGGCGCCGGCCGACTTCTTTGGCGCACTCGCCAAGGGCGAACTCGACCAGGTGGAGCTGGAGGCGGCCCCGTCAGAGTTTATTCAGGCGTGGATCGCAGCGACCTCTGACGTATTCGACGAAGGGGTACGCGAGGCGCTGCTGGAGATCGACGGTACCGCCGAGGAGATGCTGGCCCAATTTGGCGAAATCGTGGCGTTGGAGCAAGCAAAGGCCGGGTTTAAGGAGCTGTTCGCCACCGAGACCGAGACAGAGCGCCTGGCCAATCAGTTCCGTGCCATGCGCGACGAATTCGAGACACTGACGGGTGAGACGCTGCCCAACAATCGCGCCGGCATGCAAGCGTACATCGACGCCCTCGACCTCCAGGATGAAGCCAACAAGGATGTCATCCAGTCGATCATGCTGATGGCGCCGGCGCTGGAGGAAATCTACAGCAAACAGGATGAGTTCGCGCAGGCCCTGGCCGATGCGGTCGCCCAGCAGGCCGTGGAACTGGAGCAGCTGATGGCCGGTGTGGAGGCCGACCTGGAGGCGCTCACCCTCTCGCGGTTTGAGCGCGAATTGCTGAGCATCCAGCGCGCCCTCGAGGACACGATCGCGGCGGCGACCGAGCGCCGTGCCAGCGAGGAAGACCTGGCGGACATCTACCGCTTGGCCGGGCTGCAGGTCAACGAAGTACTCCGGTCGATCGAGGCGGAAATCTACTCGCTCACCCAGCAGCTGTATGGTCAGGATCTCGTCGGCGAGATCTCCGCCGAGCAAGATCGCATCTCTGACCTCAACCGATCGCGAGACGAGGCGTACCGAGCGGAGCTTCGCCGGCATGAGGATCTGATCGCATCCAACCAGACCATCACCGACTTCCTGGACAGCTTGATGCTGGGTGAGCTGGCCACACTCTCACCGGAGCAGCAGCTGGCGGAGGCACAGCGCCAATTTGATGCAGATATAGCCTCCGGCGATGCCGGGGCAGCGACACAGTCCTTCCAGGCGCTCCTGACCTTGGCGCGAGACTTCTACGCGGGTACACAGGGCTATCGCGACATCTTCTCGGCGGGCAACATCGCCCTGCAGTCCCTCATCAGCAATCCCGGTGCCGCACCCACTGCGCCGTCGCTACAAACCGGCAGCCCGGCACTCACCGCGCTGGAGGCACAACTGCAGCAACAGCGGGAGGAACAGGAACTGCTGAACCGAGCCAAGCTGGTGGCCGACCTGGTCGACGCCTACGAGGCTTACGGTGCGGCGACGGACAGGAGCATTTTGGAGCTGATGCTGGCCAACGGCCTGAACATCAACCAACTGGCCACGGATTTCGGTATCGATATCGCCGCGCTGGATGAGGAACAAGGCCAACGCTTCCTGCAGCTCGCGGACGCACTGGGCACTGACTCGCAGACCTTGGCGGCAGTCCTGGGTGTGAACCTGGAGACGCTGCAGGAGGTGTTGTCAGGCGACCTCGGCACCCTGGAGGACGTGAGCGATACCGGAACAGGCTACCTGGGAGCACTCACCGAAATCCTCATACCCGGACTCCAGTTCATGCTGCTCTCCATCGTGAATCAGCAACGCAACCAGCACCGGGACATGATGGCACGGCTCGGGGCGATCGAGTCCGTCCTGAATCAACAGAACACCATGATGTCGACCTGGCGTGCCGCGTATGACCAGGTCGAGTGGGGCGCAGCACTACGTCGGTTCGAGCACACCAACCTCCTCCGTGACATCGAAACGAACACTGGCGCGAACTCCCTCAGCCGGGTGGAGTCCCTGTCATGACGACGCCCGCTGAATTCACCAACTGGCTCACGAGCGATAAAGCACAGCCGGTGGCGCTGATCGAGGCCGCCTATGCCGGCGGGATCGAGTACCTGTCGACCCACGAGTACATCTCCGGAGTCGGAGATACGCCGGCGAATCAAATCTACATCAACGCGATCCACGATGATGTCGTCATCGACGACACCCTGGAACGCGGGAGCGTCGGCGAGATCCACATCGTCCATGACGGCGAGTTCGACGACTGGGTATCGAGGGCTTGGGCGGGCCACGCTCTCCGGGTGTACCTGGGCGACCGCAGCTGGGCGCGAGACGATTTTGTGCTCATGGTCGACGGCCAGTCGGGCGGGATTTCCGCGCCACGGCCTGGCCGCTTGCGCTTGGCCTGGGCGGATCGGCGAGAGCAGCTGCGCCAGGCGATCATCGGGGAAACGGACGTCGCCATCACCTTGGGTGAGGCGTTCAACGTGCCTGCCGTCCTGACCGCTGACTTCCCCAGCTTCGTCTTCAGCGTTCACGATGGCGCCATCACGTCCGTGGTGGTGCGCGACAACGGTGTCCTGCTCACCGCTGGCGGCGGGAATGACTATACGGTCAACCTCGCCACCGGCGATATCACACTGGAGGCGGTGTACGGCTCCCCAGCGGGTCAGATCGCTGCGGATGTGGTACAGGCGGATTCGACGCTGGAGGATATTGTCACGGCACTCTGCGGCCGCGCCAGTGTGTCGGTGGACGCTGTGAATCTCGCGGCATTTCCGAGCACCGCAGCGCTCGGTCTCCACATCGATTCGGCGACGTCGCTTGACGCGCTGCTACGCGAGGTTACCGAGTCGCTGGGAGCGACCTACCGCTTCAGCCCTACCGGCGCGCTCCAGGTGTTCCGGATCGAGGAACCGGCGATGGCGGCGGACTACACGCTCGACAGCGACGATATCGTCGTTCAGGGCATCCAGCTTCAACAGATCCAAGCGCCGTTTGCACGAACCACCCTACGGTACCGGAAGAACTATGCACCGCAATCCGTGGACAGTCTGGCCAGCTCATTGACGCCGGCAGCGAAGGAGGATCTGGCCACCGATTTTCTGGAGGTCACTGCCAGCAACGCGCTGCCCGACTATCCCTTGGCGGGAGAGCGGACGCTGGACACCCTGATCGCCAACCAGGCCGACGCACAGAGCGAGTGTGACCGCCGCAACACCCTGCGCGCCCAGCCTCGCTATGTCCACCAGGTGGACGCGCTGATGGCCGGGCTGGAGATCCCGTTGGGTGCGACGGCGAGCATCACATACCCCTACGAGGGTTTTGGCACCGGGCGGAATGTGCTGGTCATCGGCAACCGACGGCGACTGGTACAGCGTCGAGCGAGGCTCACGACATGGCACTAGATCGACACGTGCAACTGGTCGTAGAAAACGCCGTCGACGCAATGACGCTCGACGACACGGGGACACCGGCCGTGGCAACGATGCCGGTCACCAACCTGCAGAACCAGTATCGAGGTCGGCCGATGCGCCGGATCGGGACGGCCATGACAATCACCGGAACCCTGCCGGAGGTGAAGGTAGCGTCCGCCTTTGCACTCGCCTGGCATTCGCTACCGGGAAATGGTGATTTTCGGTTGCGCTTGTACCTGGACCCGACGCCAGGCACAGACCTGGTCTACGACTCAGCCACACAGATGATCGGGACGATCATACCGCTCGGTGTCCTCAAGATTGGCGTTGACGCGCTGGGCGACACTTACGAGCAGCCGTCCATACAGCCTTCGATCGCGCCATTGTTTTTCGACAAAGTGGGGTACCGGAGTTTCCAGCTGGACATCAACGCGCCAGGGGTAGCGAGTTTTGATATCAGCCGTCTGTTCCTGGGTGAGTCGTTCCGGCCGGTGATCAACTACAGCTACGGCAAGCCGTTTGAAACGGTCGACCCATCGGACCATATCGAGACCGGCGGCAACTCCTTGGTCACCATCCCGAGGGACCAATTCCGGCGCGCACGGGTAAATCTGCAGCATCTCGATCGAAGTGAACGCGAACGCCTGAGTTACGAGCTGGTGAGGATCTCCAAGCAGGGCCAGATCTTCCTGGCCCTCGACCCTGGCGAAACGGGGCTGCTGCGCATCGAGCAAATCCTGATCGGCAAACGCGAGTCGGACGTGACAATGACCCAGCGGGACGCCGTTTTCTACGAACACGAACTGGTCATCCGGGAGTAACCCATGGCACTCATAGACGAAATTGAAGACTTCAAGGTGGGCGACGACGTCGACGTCCCCGAACGGCTGACCAAGCTCCGTGACGCCGTGAAGGAGACGTCAAATACGGTCCTGTCCGACAATGCGGCAACAGCCGACAAGACGACGGATGACGCAGCGCAAACGGCCTTGGACCGTCTGCAGGTCGCATCCGATCGCGCGGCGGTAGAGCAGGCGCTCGCCGATGCGGTCGCAGTCGTCACAGGCGGGACCGCCTCGCTAGCCCCAGCGCCGGGTAAATTGCCGATCGCCGGCGCGTCTGGAACCATCGCTGGGGACTGGGTCGGCCCATTGAGCGCCCTCTCTGTCGGACTAGGCATGACCAACGTGGTGGCTGCTGCCCTGGGGGAGGCGGCCGACAATCCAGACTGGATCTACGCAACTGCCCAGCTCGGCTACTACAGCGAGCCGGTGCCAGCGGGGAAATACCTGGGACAGTTTGCGACGCCGGCTCTCGCGGCGGCCGCTCCCGACGCCGAGGTCGGTGACTGGTACCAAGGCACCTCCAATGACGGCCTGGAGTGGTTTGAACTCACCAACGTCGGCAGTGGTACCGAGGCGAGCACGGAGATCTACCGCGCTGGCTCCCCTCACCCGCCGAGCACGGAAAACCTGCTCGCCGTCAGCAACGGCGGCCGGTGCGTGCTACTGGACTGCACTTACGGCGCACCGACGATGTGGATGGTGTTTAGCCTACCTGGCCGTAATGTCGGGACGAATTGGGTCCAACACCAACGCGGCATCACGCGCGGCTTCGATACCACAACGCCGATCACCCTGCTTAAGATTGTCGGCAGTCGCCTCTACATCTTTGGGGAATCGATGTACGTGGGCTTCTACGCCGGCTACATCGTTGACTTCGCCACCGGCAAAAGCCTGGTGGTGGGCGGCGCGACCTATGACGGAACCTTCCCTGTGTTGGGCGGGATCGAAGAGCGGAACTCGAATGTCGCCGACCAGCGAACCGAACGTCTCGGCATCCAGTCCGCCGATGCAGTCGGTGTCGGCCTTGCCTCGACAGCTGTCTATGCTCTGGATGTGACACTGCGCCAGGACGCGCCACGCGATACTGTAGGGAATCGCCACCACACTGTTGCGTATGGCACGGCCGAAGGCGCGGCCGTGATCGATGAGTTGGGGCAGCGGGTGGATATCGATGCGGTTTTAGCCAACGCCAACTATGTGCGCCATGTCGAGTTCACCCCCGACACCAGGCTGTGGTTAACGTTCTCTGTCTTCGGCACCCAGAGCGCGGTCTATGATCACGTCATCGACGTACCAGCCACGTCGACCGCCATTGTGCACGATACTGCGGCGGGAGCACTCAATGGGGAGTACTACAGCGACGACACCACCCCGCTTTTGCTCGAAGAGCCCGATGATGGCACCAACCTGGAAAGAGACGCTCGGCAGCTAGTGGGGCATGACCTGTACATCGGCGGTACGTCGGGCCTGAACATCATCGCCAGGAATCCCGTCGACCAGGCCGAAGGCGTCATTTCGTACAAGACGTCGCGCTACACCACCCCCCTTTTGAAGCGGCCACTGCTCGCGATAGCCAGCGATAGCGACAGTGGCGCCATCTCCGATGCGGAGATCCTGCTGGACAGTGAGTTCACACTCGACAACGGTTCGTGGACGTTTACCAGCGACCCGAATGCGAGCGGCTCGATCTCTGGGGGGCTACTGTTCGTGGAGCGCAGTGGAGGAGGCACTGCTAACGTAAGGTGCTCCGAACAATCGATCGCCGTCGTAGAGGGCCGCGCCTACGCGTTGCCCATAGAGATCACAGCGGTGAGCAATGCCCTCATAGCGCTTGTATATGACGGTTTAGAGATTGTGGCGAATCAAAACTTCTCGACCGTCGGCGTTCACACGTTGTCGTTTGTTGCACGTCGCACTGGGACCTACAGCATCGCTTTCCGGCCGACCCCCAGTTTCAGTACGGCATCTCTTGACTATGCGCGCCTCAGAAATTCGATACCGGATCGTTCAGGGCGCAACAACCATCTGGATCTTGTCGGCTCGGTCACCCGCGCTGGGGTCGAAAACAGTGGCTTGTATGCCATCACCGGCTTCAGCGACAGCAACTACCTATTGTCTGAGGTCATCCCGGAACTGACCGGCGTCGGCGATCTATGGTGCAGCGCCTGGGTGCGTGGGGGCGCCACCAATTCACCGGTGGTATACCTGATACCGGATGGTGTTGCCATGCCCTACGTCGACACATTCGTGTTTGGCCTCGGGATCGTCAACGGTGGTGGTGTCGGCAACCTGCGGATCTCGCGTGGCACGCTTACCAAGATCGTGACGTTCCACCCGAACTACCTGGCGTTTGACTGGACGCACATGGTGCTTGCCTCGGTCGGCAACGACCTGAATCTCTACATCAACGGGCAGCTGTTCGACACCCTGGACATCACCACGGCCGCTGCGCTGGCTGGCAACTATCGCGTCCTTATCGGCGGTGGTACGTCTGGCTTCACGGACACCGCGTGGTCCCACGACACCGCGCTCACCGCGCTCGGCCTCGGGAGTCTGTCGGACGCTGAGGTCTCGCGGATGTACCAAGCGGAGCGACAGATGCTGGAGAGTGGCGCGCTCCTATCGAATTCGAACACCGTCGACGAGGTCACCTACGATGCAACTACACAGCTTGCGTGGGTATCGAACGGGACCAGCCTGGATGGCGTGTACAACGGCGCAGTGGTCAAGACCCTCCCTGGGAGTGACTCAGCTACCGCACTCGCCGCCGGCGGCGGTAAGGCCGTTCGCGGGACCGCGAGCGTCGCAACTTTCCATGCAGAGGAGCGAGCGCGTGATCCACAGCCAGCGCCGCCACAAGCCGCCTATTGGATCGACGCCGGCGTCGGCGACGGTCTTAAGACCGATTTCCCACTCCCCGGCCAGGGGCTGAGTATTCGATTGTTGCGAGTCGAGGTAGACGGCGTCGGCAACCACGAAGGTGCTAGCCGGGATTACACACTTGTTCACAACGGGTTCGACTGGGTCATCTCCTTCGCCGTTGCCCCGGCCGCGACGGCAGAGGTCGACGTGGAGGTTATGCCGCTATGAGTATTGTCAACATGATGAAGGACCAGCAAGCCTGGTCCATGGGAAGAATCTGCCGGCGAGCTGCCTCTATGCTCCGCACCTCCCTGACGACGGACGCAGAGCAGAACCTGACGCGCAAGCTCAATCGGACAGCTGCCGGCCGTCACTCTCTATCCGTGGACGACGAGACGGAGATCGACGTCGCCGAAGCCGCCTGGACCGCACACGATACGATCATCGAGACGGCCATGGTCGAGAGCGCCCTGCTGGCGGAAGTGCTCGCTTACGAAGCCGCGAAGCGGGACGTGGATAGGCTGTCACTGCTGCTGGACGGTCGGCCAGAATCCCCCGTCCTTGTCGACCAGGAGCAGATCGACCCTGAAACGGGCGACCTGGTAACCGCCCAGGTACAGATCGGTGTTCTGCCGGCAGTCGCGGCGATGCCTGGGCCTGACGATCTCGATGACGGAGATGGTGGCTCGGTGCGATCGCCGCGCGGCCGCATGGTCGACCAGCGCGCTGCCGCGCAGGCGATCCTGGATGCTGCAACGCCCGAGGCGCTCGTGTGGGTGGCTGCTAGAGCGCCATCGCCGGGAGGGTAAAGACGGGCGACCAGCCAGCGGCGGCAACCGCCGGCTAACCATCAACCACGTGAAGGAGCACGTGGCCGACCGAGGCCCGCCACTGTGTACACAGCAGTCAAAGCCTAGACCCCGGCCGGCGTATCGACAAGGACGACCTATGACCGCCAAGCCACTCGTTCCCTGGATCGGTGGGAAGCGTAAACTTGCGGAGCATATCCTGCCGCTGTTTCCAGAGCACCAGTGCTATGTCGAGCCGTTCTGCGGTGCGGCCGCGCTCTTTTTCCTGAAGGAACCCTCGCCGGTTGAGGTGCTCAACGATATCAACCTGGACCTGATCACGCTGTATCGCGTCGTTAAGCACCATTCAACGGAGCTGCACAGGCAGTTTAAGTGGGTCTTGACCAGCCGCGACGAGTGGGAGCGATTGCAACGTGTGCCTCCTGATACCCTCACCGACATCCAGCGCGCTGCCCGGTTCCTCTACCTGCAGAAGCTGGCATTTGGAGGCCGGGTAGACGGTCAATCCTTCGGTACAGCGACAACGAGTCGGCCGCGATTCAACGCGGAGACGCTGGAGGATGACCTCAAGATCGCCAAGGCCAGGCTGACCAATACCTACCTGGAGCACCTCCCCTGGGCCGACGTTATCACTCGCTATGACCGTCCACACACACTCATCTACTGTGATCCACCCTACTGGGAGACCGAGGGCTACGGAGTGGATTTCGCCTATCACAACTACACCAGGCTGGCGGAGGTGATGGGCAGCGCTGGTGGCGTCGTCATTGTCAGCATCAACGACCATCCGGAGATGCGGGAGGTCTTCAGGGATTTCCACCTGGTGGAGGTCGACTACGAGTATCAGGTCGGCGGTGCCGGCAACCGCATGCTATGTCGCGAGCTGATATACGGGAACTGGCCTGGTGGAGTACCAATCCCAGTCGCGCAGCAGAATGGACTCTTTTGATGGAATCTTGACTACTAAATCAGTGTTCCTACTGTGCGGAACGACTATAACTAAATGTATGGAGGTGCTAGCTAATCACCTACACCGAAGTAAGCACGTGATACCGCTGAAGGAGTACAACAAGAATGGATCTGTCTGATGTAGAAAACACCCTCAATTCTATTTCCGCCCTGGAGTGCGTCGAGCAGCTGTGTGGCTCAGCCTCTGATCTCCACGTCGTAGCGCCAGATGGCCTGGCATCTCTGCTGGGCTTGATTCGCCAGAATCTACAGCCAATACCCACTCAGACAAAGGACAGCTCGGAGGCTTAAAGAGAGCTGATTAAGTCGCGTGGCTGTTTTTCGCTGAATTCGTTTCCAGAATTCATTCCCAAATTTTCCAGAATCCAGTCGCGCGCTACAGCCCGGGCCAGATTTCAGGAGTCCCCGACTGGCCTGAGGACCAGGGTATGCACCTGCTCACCGGGCCCCGGCGGCAGGTCCGAGCGGCTCGCCTGGAAGGTGGCGTGTTGCTCCCCGGGCTGTCCGCTGGGGGAAATCCTGGCCACCACTTCCACCAAATCGAGTTCGGAAATCTTCTGCCCTGCCATGGAGCTGGCGTCATCCAGACGCAGGGTTACCGGCAGCTGGCCTGCGGTCAGGCGCTTTACCGCTACCGGCATGCGGGTATCCAATGCCGGGTTGCGGGCGAACACGAACACGGTGTCCCCGGGGGCGGCGCTCATGCCCTGGGCCAGTTCCAGCCGGAGGGTGACACCCGCCCCTTCTGCCGCTTCCGAACCCGAAGACGGCGACGCAAGCGAAGGAGCCACCGAATGGGGTGATGCCGACCCGGCCGCTACCGCCTCGCCACCCAGCTGGGCGCGGGCCCGGTCGATGACGCCGCGGATCATCTGTGCGGCCTCTGATTCGGGGTTTTCCATCACCAGCAGCCGCTCCCAATAGCTGATGGCGGCCTGGAATTCACCGGCCTCGAAGGAGGCCATGCCCAGTAGCCCCAGGGCGGTGCGCTGGTGCGGATTGACGGCCAGGGCGCGCTCCGCCAGCAGCTGGTCTTCGCTGGTGAGCTGGCGGCCCGAGGCCAGGAACCCGGCCTGGGCGGCCAGGGCCGCGGCCATCGCATCGTTGGGAGCTTTTTCCGCAAGCCCCGCATACAGAGCGCGGGCGCGCCCGTAGTCGCCTTCGTTCATATAGAAGCGACCCAGCATGCCCTGGTAGTAGAGGTTGCCGGGGCGGGCCGCGGCGCGGTCTTCCACCTTGAGCATCAGGCGCCGGTAGTCGGCCTCAGTGGTCTGCTCATTGATCGCGTCGAGCTCGCGCTTGAGGGCCACGTCGGCACCGGCCCCCAGCTTCCAGTAAAACGCCGCTGACAGCACTATCAATAGGCCCATCAGCACCGCCACCGGCAGTTTGCCACTGCCGCGTGCGTCGGCTGGGGTTTCGGTGTCGGCCTCCTCCAGCATGCGCAGCCGCGCGTCCTGCAGCAGGTCCTCGGCGAGGTCGGTGTCGGTGGCGCCGGGGCGGCCGATGCCGGAATCGCGGGTCTCATCGGTGGTTTCCAGCTCGGCGCGGCGCTGCAGGAACCAGTCGCGGTTGGAGGCACGGGTGTCGATGCGGCGCTCGCGCAGGAATACGCCTGGCAACAATACAAACAGCGACGCCAGCGCCAGCAACAACAGCGCGCCCCACCAGATTTCAGTCACGCGCGCTCCTCGTCGTCTGCCAGCAGGGCATCGAGCCTGGCCTGCTCCTCGGCACTGAGCGTGCCCTCCTGCGCCTGCGCCCGGCCGCGCATGCTGGAGCGCAGCACCAGCAGGGCCAGCGCCAACAAAATAACCGGCGCGCCCCACAGCACCAGGGTCACGTTGTTGACGCGGGGACGATAGAGCACGAATTCGCCGTAGCGGTCCACCATGTACTCGACGATTTCGCCGTCGCTGCGCCCCTCGTGGAGCTGGGCATGCAGCTGCTTGCGCAGGTCCTCGGCGATCGGGGCATTGCTGTCGGCAATGTTCTGGTTCTGGCACTTGGGGCAGCGCAGCTCGTCCGCCAGGTTGGCAAACCGCTCGCGCAGGCTCTCGTCCTCGAACTCATAGGTTTCGATCACCGCCAGTGCGCCACCGGACAGCGCCAGGCTTGCCACCAGTAATAGCGCCCGGATCACGAACGATCCCCTGCGCGCTGCTCGCGGCGCAACTCGTCGATAATCGGTTTCAGGGTCTGCGCCCACACCAGCTCATTCACCACGCCCACGTGGCGGTAGCGAATCACCCCTGCCGCATCCACGACGTAGGTTTCCGGCGCCCCGTACACCCCAAGGTCCAGGCCCAGGCTGCCTTCGGCATCGACGATGCTGAGACGATAGGGGTCGCCCAGTTCATCCAGCCAGCGCAGGGCCTCGGCGTCTTCATCCTTGTAGTTGATGCCGTAGATCGGCAGGCCGTTCAAGGCCAGCTCCGTCAGGAAAGGATGCTCAATCCGGCAGGAGACGCACCAGGTGGCCCATACGTTGAACAGCGACACCTCGCCGGTCACCATGCCCTGGTCTACCACTCGCTCCTGGCCCAGCGCCGGCAGTGAAAAGCTCGGCAGGGGCTTGTCGATCAGCGCCGACGGCAGAGCCTGGGGGTCGAGCCGTAGCCCCACCAGCAGGAAGCCGCCCAGTACCAGGAACAGGCCCAGCGGCAGAAACAACTTAAGCCGCTTCAAGGCCACCCCCGAGCGGTGCCGTGGCTCGCTGGCGTGCACGCCGGTAGCGGCGGTCGGCGAGCGTGAGGAAGGCGCCGAAGGCCATGGCAATCGCACCCGCCCAGATCCAGCGCACGAAGGGCTTGTAATGCAGGCGAATCGCCCAGGCGCGGCCGCCTTCCAAGGGCTCACCCATGGCGATGAAGATATCCCGGAACGGGCCGGCGTCGATGGCGGCCTCGGTCATCACCTGGCCCGAAGCCAGATAGCGCCGCTTCTGCGGCTGCAACACTGCCACCGCCTTGCCGTCGCGCAGCACGGTGAAATTAGCGCCGTCGGCCACGTAGTTGGGGCCCTGTACCGGTTCCAGGCTGTTGAAGGTAAAGCTGTAGCCCGCCACCTCCTCGACGTCACCGGGGCGCATTTTCAGGTCGCGCTCCACGGCGTACTGGCTGACCAGCACCACGCCGACCACGGTGATGGCAAAGCCCAGGTGGGCCGCCTGCATGCCCCAGTAGCTGGCGGGGATGCTGCGCCAGCGGCTGCTGCGCAGGCGCATATATAGGTCTCGCAGCATCGCCAGGGCCAGCCAGCCTGCGAGGATCACCGCCAGCATCACCCAGAGGTTGAACTCGCCGCCATACACGAAGGGGAACAGCACGCCGATAATGAGCGCGGCTATTGCCGGCGCCACCAGCTCCTGTAGCCAGCGCCGGCCGGTATCGCGCTTCCAGCGCGAGGTGGGGCCGACGCCCATAAACGGGATCAGCAGTGCCATCAGCGGCAGGAATACCGCGTTGAAGTACGGCGGGCCCACCGAGTACTTGCCGAGCTGCAGGGCGTCGGTAATCAAAGGGAACAGGGTGCCAAACAGCACCGTCAGGGTGGCCACCAGGAACACCACGTTATTGAAGAGCAGCAGGCTCTCGCGGCTCACCCACTCAAAGCCGATGCGGCTCTGCACAGCGGGGGCGCGAAACGCGTACAGCGTCAGGGAACCGCCGACCACGAGGCCGAGGAAGGCGAGGATGAAAACCCCCCGGGCCGGATCAGAGGCAAAGGCGTGCACCGAGGTCAGCACCCCGGAGCGCACCAGGAAAGTGCCCAACAGGCTCAGGGAGAAGGCGAAAATCGCCAGCAGTACCGTCCAACTGCGGAACAGGCCGCGCTTCTCGGTCACCGCCAGGCTGTGAATCAGAGCGGTGCCCGCCAGCCAGGGCATGAAGGAGGCATTCTCTACCGGGTCCCAGAACCACCAGCCACCCCAGCCCAACTCGTAGTAGGCCCACCAGCTGCCCAGCATGATACCGAGGCTCAGGAAGGCCCAGGCGGCATTGGTCCAGGGGCGCGACCAGCGCGCCCAGCTGGCGTCCAGGCGGCCGCCCATCAGCGCGGCGATGGCAAAGGCGAAGGCGACCGAAAAACCCACGTAACCCATGTACAGCAGCGGTGGGTGAATAATCATGCCCGGGTCCTGCAACAGCGGGTTGAGGTCGGCGCCGTCCTGAGGCGTGCCCGGCAGGATGCGCTCAAAAGGGTTGGAGGTCAGCAGCGAGAACAGCAGGAAGCCCACCGCTACAAAACCCAGCACCGACAGCACCCGGGACAGCAGCACCAGCGGGAGCGCAGTGCTGAATACGGCCACCGCCGCGATCCAGGCCGACAGAAACAGGATCCACAGCACCATGGAGCCCTCGTGGTTGCCCCAGGTGGCGGCAAACTTCAGTACGGTGGGCATCAGGCTGTTGGAGTGGTTGGCCACCAATGCCACCGAGAAATCGTCGGCAACGAACGACCAGGCCAGGCAGGCAAAGGCGATCGCGATAAACACAAACTGGCCGATGGCCAGCGAGGGCGCCATGGCCATGGCCTTCTGGTCGCCGCGGAAACTGCCCAGCAGCGGCACCACGCTCAGCAACAGCGCCAGGCCCAGGGAAATAATCAGGGCAAAATGTCCGAACTCCGGAATCATGAGCCGGTGGCCTCGTCGTGGGCCTGGGACAGCGCCTCCGCGACTTCCGGTGGCATGTAGTTTTCATCGTGCTTGGCCAGCACTTCGGTGGCCTGCAGCACGCCGTTCTCATCCAGCACGCCGGCAGCCACGACACCCTCACCCTCGGAGAACAGGTCTGGCAGGATGCCGGTGTAAACGGCGGTGACCGTGGCCTGGTAGTCGGTGACGTCGAATTCCACCCGCAGTGACTCCGGGTCGCGCCGCACGCTGCCCTCGACCACCATGCCGCCCAGGCGAATGGGCTGGCCGGTGGGGGCCAGGCCGGCGGCGATCTCCGCTGGCGGGAAAAACAGGTTGATATTGCCGCGCAGGCCGTAGGTCACCAGGCCCACCGCCAGCGTGGAAAACACCACAATAAAGCAGACCAGGATCAGTCGCTGTTTACGAACCGGGTGCATTGTTAACCTCCTCAATGCGAACGCTGGGCGCCGCCTGGGGTGCAGGCGCTTCGCCTTCCGACAGCCCGGCGATAAAGCGGCGCGCCGAACGGGCCGGCAGCACCAGCAGGCCGGCGCATACCAGGACACTGACAACCACCACGCTCCACACGTAGACGCCATGGCCGTCCATCGCTAGCGCCGCTTGTACTGATTCGAAATACATTCAGTTCACCGCCAGGCCACGCACCCAGGACGTGCTGGCGCCGCGGCGTAGCAGCTCGCTGCGCATGTTCAGCAGCAGCGCGCAGGTGAACAGGCAGTAGAAAGCGAGAATCATCAGCAGCAAGGGCTGTAACATGGAGCTGTGCATGGCGCTCTCTTCGGTGAACCTGATGGTGGCCGGCTGGTGCAGGCTGTACCACCAATCTACAGACTTGTAGATGATGGGAATGTTCACCATGCCCACCAGGCTCAGCACCGCGCAGGCCTTGCCGGCGGCTTCTTTGTTCTCGTAGGCCTGGTACAGCACAATCACGCCCAGGTACAGGAAGAACAAGATCAACATGGAGGTAATGCGCGCGTCCCACACCCAGTAGGTGCCCCAGGTGGGCTTACCCCAGATGGCGCCGGACAGAAGGCTTAAGAAGGTGAGCGCCGCGCCCACCGGGGCGGCGCATTTCATGGCCACCTCGGCCATCTTCATGCGCCAGATCAGGCTGACCGCACCGGCAACGGCCATCACGTAATAGCCCGCCAGCGCCACCACGGAGGCGGGCACGTGGAAATAGATAATGCGAAAGCTGTTGCCCTGCTTGAAATCCATGGGCGCGTACAGCAGGCCCCACACCGCGCCGACTACCAGCATGGCAATCGTCAGCGGCAGCAGGATGGCGAGGATGCGCCCGGAAATGCGGTACATCCAGGGGGGCGATCCGAGCTTGTGAAACCACGTCCACATGGGGGTTCAACCTCTAAATCAGGGGGCAGATTATAGCGAGCTTGCTTCCTAATTTCCTAACCTGCATCAACCGATATGCGCAGGCCGGCGCTGATCGCAAAAGGCGCCAGCGCCACTGCCAGCGACAGCATACCCGCCAGCAACAGCAGCTGCGGCGCCGGGTCGAAGCCCTCAGCGGCAAAGCGCACGGCACCGGCGGCGAAGATCAGTACCGGGATATACAGCGGCACGATGATCAGAGAGATAAGCATGCCGCCGCGCTTGAGGCTGACCGTCAGCGCGGCGCCGATACTGCCCACCAGACTGAGGATCGCGGTGCCCAGCGCCATGCTCAGCAGCAGCACCGGCAGCGCCGCCACCGGCAGTTGCAGCATGGTGGCGAACAGCGGCGACAGCAGCGTCAGCGGGACCCCGGTCACCAACCAGTGGGCGGCTGTGTAGGTGAGTGATGCCAGGTACAGTGGTTGAGGTGACAACAGGAGCTGCTCCAGTGAACCGTCTTCGTAGTCCTGGCGGAACATCCCTTCGGCGGCCATCAGCGAGGCCAACAGCGCCACGATCCACAGAATGCCCGGCGCGAACTCGGCCAGCTGGGCCGGGTCCGGGCCGATGCCCAGAGGAAACAGGGTGACTACCAGCAGGAAGAACAGCAGCGGGTTGATGGTGTCTACCGGGCGCCGGTAGGCCAACAGCAGCTGGCGCCGGAGGCTAGCGCCCAGGAAAGCGCCCAGCGCCGGTGGCTGATTGCTCACCGGCCACCTCCCAGCACCACGCGCCGCAGCGGGATGTCCAGGGGCAGGTCCTGGTGGGAGGTGAGCACCACCGCCCCGCCCCGCCGGACCTGCTGCGCCATGGTGTCGGTGAGGGCGGCAACGCCGCCGCGATCGATGGCGGTGAAGGGTTCGTCCAGCAGCCACAGGCTGCGCTTGTGCCGGGCATCAAAAGACAGGTGAAGCCGGGCCAGGTTGACCCGGCGCTGCTGACCTGCCGACAGGTGCTGGCACAGCAGGTCGGCGCGACCGCTGAGACCCACCCTGTCCAGGGCACTGTCGATGTGGACCGGGTCCCAACCCTGGCTGCGGCAGGCCCAGGCCAGGTTTTCCCGCGGGGTCAGCAGTTGCTTGATGCCGGCCCGATGACCGAGGTAGAGGAGTTCATCACAGCGCGCCTCAATACGGCCCGACAGGCCGAGGCGCGAAAGCCCCGCCAGACTGCGCAAGAGCGTGGTCTTGCCGCTGCCGTTGGGGCCTTCGATCAGCACCAGGTGTCCGGCCGCAATGTCGAGATCGAGATCCGCCAGCAGGGCTTTGCCGCCCCGCTCCAGCCCCAGCCCGCGAACGGCGATCAAGGCGTCTGCGGCATCAGTCACCGGGAGCGTCCCACTAGAGATTGACGACCTTTATGCCCTGGGCGTCGCCTATATGCAGCTCGCGGTCGACCTTGAGCGAGTGGAAATCGAACAGCTCGGTATCGGCCAGCTGTGACGGCGCCACGTTGCGAATGGCGCGGAAGATGGTTTCGGTGCGCCCGGGATACTGGCGCTCCCAATCCCGCAGCATGGCCTTCACCTGCACCCGTTGCAGGTTCTCCTGAGAGCCGCACAGATTGCAGGGGATGATGGGGAATGCCTTGTAGTCGGCGTACTCAGCGAGGTCTTTCTCCTTGCAGTAGGCCAGCGGGCGAATCACCACGTTGGCGCCGTCATCGCTCAGCAGCTTGGGCGGCATGGCCTTGAGGGTGCCGCCGAAGAACATGTTCAGGAACAGGGTCTCGACGATGTCATCCCGGTGGTGGCCGAGGGCTATCTTGGTGGCGCCGATGTCCTGGGCAAAGCCGTACAGGCTGCCGCGGCGCAGGCGCGAGCACAGGCCGCAGGTGGTCTTGCCCTCGGGGATGACTTCCCTGACCACGCTGTAGGTGTCTTTCTCAAGGATGTAGTAGGGCACGCCCACACTGTCCAGGTAGGTGGGCAACACCTCCTCGGGAAACCCCGGCTGCTTCTGGTCGAGGTTGACCGCAATCAGCTCGAAGCTGACCGGCGCGGAGCGCTGCAGGTTCATCAGCACGTCCAGCATCGCGTAGGAATCCTTGCCGCCGGACAGGCACACCATCACCTTGTCGCCGTCTTCGATCATGTTGTAGTCGGCGATGGCGGTGCCCACGTGACGACGCAGCCGCTTTTGCAGCTTGTTGAATTCCGTGCGCTCTTTTTTGGACAGCTCTCTCACGCGTTTGCCCGGTGCTTGTGATGACATCGGCGGCGAATTCTACGCGACTTTGCCGCCAAAATCTCCCGGCGGCGCCGATCCGGTAGCTTTTTGGGGGGCTGGTGTCTAGAATGTGCGCCCCGAAAACAGAACCCCGTTCCCCAACCTGATCCTGCGAGGAATACTGCTGATGAAAGCCCCCGTTCGAGTCACCGTGACCGGCGCCGCCGGCCAGATTGGTTATGCCCTGCTGTTCCGCATCGCCTCCGGCAGCATGCTCGGTGAAGACCAGCCGGTTATCCTGCAACTGCTGGATATCACCCCGGCCATGGAAGCCCTCGAGGGTGTGCGCATGGAGCTGGACGACTGTGCCTTCCCGCTGCTGACCGACATCGTCTGCACCGACGACCCCAACGTGGCGTTCAAGGATACCGACTACGCCCTGCTGGTCGGCGCCCGCCCCCGCGGCCCGGGCATGGAACGCAAGGACCTGCTGGAAGCCAATGCGGCGATCTTCTCCACCCAGGGCAAGGCCATCAACGACAACGCCAGCAAAGACATCAAGGTGCTGGTGGTGGGTAACCCGGCCAACACCAACGCGCTGATCGCCCAGCGCAACGCGCCGGACATCAACCCACGCCAGTTCACGGCCATGACCCGCCTGGACCACAACCGCGCCATGACCCAGATTGCCCAGAAAACCGGCAAGTCTGTAAACGACGTGAAAGACATGACCATCTGGGGCAACCACTCCGCCACCCAGTACCCCGACCTGTTTAACGCCAAGGTCGACGGCACCGCCGCTATCGAGCTGGTGGACCAGAACTGGTACGAGGGTGAGTTCATCCCTGTGGTTCAGCAGCGCGGCGCCGCGATTATCAAGGCTCGCGGTGCCTCCTCCGCCGCCTCTGCGGCCAACGCCGCCATCGACCACATGCGCTCCTGGGCGCTGGGCACCGATAGCGATAGCTGGGTGTCCATGGGCGTCTACTCAGACGGCTCCTACGATATCGAGGACGGCCTGATCTACTCCTTCCCCTGCCGCTGCAGCGGCGGCGACTGGGAGATTGTGCAGGGTGTTGAGGTCTCCGATTTCAGCCGCGAGAAGATGACGGCCACGGAAACTGAACTCAAGGAAGAGCGGGACGCCGTTCAACATCTGCTGCCTTGAGCGCCGAACCGACAACCCGCAGTTACCACCACGGGAATCTCCGCAACGAGTTGCTGGATACTGCCCAGGCGCAGCTGGCCGATACCGGCATGGAGGAGTTGAGCCTCCGCGCCCTGGCGCGCGCCATCGGCGTGTCGCAAACCGCGCCCTACCGGCACTTCAAGGACAAAAACGAGCTGCTGGCGGCGCTCGCCACCCGCGGCTACCGCAAGCTGCTGGAGCAGCTGAAGGCGGCCGCCCAGGCCGCCGGCGATGACCCCAACGCGGAAATGCAGGCCTTCGCCCATGCCTACGTGGGCTACGCCATGGAGCACCCGGACCTGTTCAAGCTGATGTTCGGCCCCACGCTGCAACCTCAGGCTAACTACCCGGACCTGCTGCAGGCCAGTCGTGACACCTACGAACTGGTGCGTTCCATTATGCGCAGCGGCATCGAGAAGGGTATCTTCCGGGACGAGGACGACCACTACATGGCCAACGCCGGCTGGTCGGGCATTCACGGCCTGGCCACCCTGAAGGTGGATATGCCTCAGCTCTTTGAAGTCCACGTTGACCTGCAGCGCCAGATCGACCTCGAGGTCCGCATCTTCCTGGCAGGCATCCACGCCGAGTGACGCCTTCGGAGTGACGCCTTCGGAGTGAAGCTCTCGGAGTGAAGCTCTCGGAGTGGAATTCGCCCGGCCGGCCAGAGACCGCCAGCTAGTCTGCGACCGCGTACCAGTCGACGTGCCGCGTCAGCACCATGACCGCCGCCAACACCCCAAATACCAGAATGCTGCCGCCCAGTAGCGCATAGTCTTCCGCCTGTACGATCAGGTAAAGCAAGCCATACAGACCGCTGAGCAGTGCGGCGAACAGGGCTGCCCCGGTGGCACTGCGCAATACGTAACGCAGATAGAAGCCCAGCAGACTGACGCAGGACAGCGCCGCCAGCAGGTACGCCAAGGCAAAACCCAGGTGTTCCGCCAGTGACAGCAACAGCAGGTAGAACACTGCCAGGGAAAGTCCAACCAGCGTGTACTGGATGGGGTGAACCGGCAGCCGCCGCAGCACCTCGAAGGTGAAAAAGGCGATAAAACTCAGGCCGATGAACAGCATCCCGTACTGAGTTGACCGCTGCGCCTGTGAGTAGATGTTCACCGGCTCGATCAGGCTCACGCCCAGGCTGTTTGCGAGCAGGCCATTGCAATCTCCCCGCGCGCATTCCGAGGCGCGGCTCACGATATTGGAGGCAAACTGGTTGGTTTCCCAGTGCGCGGTGAAGCCCTGTTCGCTGATTTCCCTGCGAGCCGGGGGAAACAGACCTTCGAAGCGCGGGTGGGGCCAGTCGGCCTGCACGCTGAGCTCGGCGTTCAGGGCCGCGGGCACCAGCCCCAGACTATCCATACCGCGCAGTGATAGCGCCAGCTCGAACGCCAGGGGCCCGTCGCCCAACAACGAGCCCTCGGGCAACTCGGCATGCACGCCCCCGGCGTTCACTGACAGGGCAGACCCGGAGCGCGGTTGCAGGGCCCGGCCGGCCCAGCGCATGGTCGGCGGCCTTATCAGGCCGCGCGCATCGCTGACGACAACCGCAAGGTAAGGCTGTCCCCAGGTCAGCGTAGGCTCACTGCCCGCCTTCGCGTCGCGGCGCGCCTGGACGGTCTGCGGGTTGAAACGCCCCGAGAGCTGTATATCGGCTGAGTAAACGGGAAACTGGTAAATGCCCTTGTAGCGGCGCTCACTGTCGAGCGCGGCGCGCAAGGATACCTGCTCGGGCAACACCAACAGCCTGCCCTGCTTTTTTGTGCGCTGAGTGTCCTGCTTGGTCACAAAACCACCCACCGGCACTGACTGTGTGTAGGGCATAACCAGCACGGGTGTCATCAGACGCTGGCTGGCCACCCATGACTGCGCCAGCTCCGCACGCGCTATCGAACGAAAGCTGGCTCTCTCGCTGATCTTCCCCTGCACCATCAGCAGCGGAATCAGTAACAGCAGTGAAAGGGCCGCGATGGCGGCCAACTTCAAGCTCAGGGATTTCTGCACGGGGACCTCCGACGCGATTGCTGTTGCCCGGAGTGTGCGTTCGGAGCATGGCAATCCTGTGCCGGAGATGTGATAGATCAGGGCATGAGGCGCCGACTTACAGTTCTCGCAGCACCAACAGCGGCGGGCTGGAGACCACCCGCCGACAGTTCCAGACGCCGAGGGCGCCGATCATGACGACGGCCATGATGGGGCCGAGCAGCCAGATCTGCGGATGCGGGTTGTAGTTCATTTCGAGCGCGAAGGTCTGCAGCACGTAGACGGCGATCTCCGCGGCGATGGTGGCGAGCAGGCCGGCGAAGAAGCCGAGGGCGGCGAACTCGATGACCACACCGCCGAGGATCAGGTTGCGGCGGGCGCCGAGGGCGCGGAGGATGGCGCCCTCGTACAGGCGGGTGTCGACCGTGGACTGCACGCCGGCAATCAGCACCAGGGCGCCGGCGCTGAGGATGACGACCAGCACGAGTTCAATCGCGGCGGACACCTGGTTGATGATGCCGCGCACCTGCTCGATCACCACGTCCATCTCGATCACGGTGACCGTCGGGTACTGGCGGATGAAGGTATTGAGGAAGGGCTTCTCGGTCCTATCCAGGTGGAAGCTGGTCATGAAGGTGGCCGGGTAGCCGCGCAGCACCGCCGGCGGGAATATCATGAAAAAGTTGGGGCGCATGCTCTCCCAGTCGAGCCGGCGAATGCTGCCCACCGTCACATCCAGGGGTTGCGAGCCGATCAGGTAGCGCACCTTGTCGCCCACCTTCAGGTCCAGGCTTTCGGCCATGCCCTCTTCCACTGATACCAGGGCTTCCTCGGTGTCCGGATCCCACCACTCGCCGGCGATGATCTCGTTGTCGGTGGGGATGTCCCGCGCCCAGGTCAGGTTGGTCTCGCGTTCGCTGCGACCGTCTTCTTCCGTGTCATCGCCGCGCCCGAGGGCTTCGCCGTTCACCTCGACCAGGCGGCCGCGGATCATCGGGTACAGGGGCTCAGCGAGGTCGGCGGTTTCGGCGAGCGTCTCGCGCACGGCGTTCACTTCATCCGGGGCAATATTGAGCAGGAAGTGGTTGGGCGTGCCCTCAGGCAATTGCATCTGCCAGTCTTCCAGCAGCGAGGTGCGCACCAGTACCAGTATCAACAGCAGCATGATGGCGAGTGAAAAGATCACGACCTGCAGCGTGTTGGAGGAGCCGTTGCGCTGCAGGCTGGCCAGGGCCAGGCGCCAGATACTGCCGGCGCGCATGCCCGCCAGGCGACCACCGCGCAGCAGCAGGAAAGCGACAGAGGCGGCGAGGCTGGCTGAGGCCGCGAGACCGGCGAGTACCGCCAGCGTCAGCGCCCAGTCGCCGGAATACCACAGCATCAGCAGCAACACCGCGCCCAGACCAACGGCATTGTCGATAGCGCTGCGGGTGACGGCATTGGGCAGGTCGCGACGCAGCACTTTCAGGGGTGAGGCGCCTCCCAGGCGACTCAGCGGCGGCCAGGCGAAAGCCAGCAGGCACACCACGGCAGTGGCGCCGCCGATAATATAGGGACGCATACCGGCCGGGCCCGGTTGCACCGGCAGAGCCTCTGCAAACAGGGTGAAGAACAGCGCCTGCAAGCCCCAGCCGAGGGCGGCGCCGATCAGGGTTGCCACGGCGCCCAGCAACAGCAGGCTCAAACCGTACATGCGATTGATCTTGCCGCTGACGGTGCCGAGGCTCTTCATAATGGCAACGTAGTCGTAGTGGCGCTCGCTGAAGCGGCGCGCGGCCAGGGCAATCGCCACCCCGGCCAATACCACACCGAGACTGCCGGCCAGCAGCAGGAACGACTCCGCGCGATCGAGGGCGCTGCC
The DNA here is from genome assembly GCA_028277365.1 of Halieaceae bacterium. GTDB lineage: Bacteria > Pseudomonadota > Gammaproteobacteria > Pseudomonadales > Halieaceae > JANQIO01. The sequence continues at coordinate 65,958 of JANQGK010000206.1, forward strand.
GACGCCGCGCTGGTTGCTGCCGATATCTTGTATCTGCTGGCCCGACGGCAGCTGCGGCTCCAGCCACTCGACGTAGTCATCCAGTGCCGCTTCGCCGCCGGCCAGCAGCAGCCGATAGCGCACGCGGCTGCCCGGCTGTATCACGTTGGTAGCCGGGATGTCGTCGATATGCATCAGCACCCGCGGGCCATAGCCCAGGAAGCCGGTCGCCCGGTCGGGCTCGTTGCGCAGCGCCGCGGCCACCTTCAGCGCCGCATCGCCCACATAAATCTCCTCACCGACCTCAACGCCCAGCAGGGCAAACAGCCGGGAGTCGAGCCACACCTGCCCCGGCGGTGGCCCCTCGGTGCGCAGTTCCGGCGTGCCGAACGGATCGACACTCATGGTGAGCTCGCCGCGTAGGGGGTACTCGCTGCTCGCGGCCTTCACCGAGGCCAGGGCCATGTCCTCGTCGCCGGCATACACCATGGACGGGAAAGTCAGCACTCGGCCAGTGACCAGGCCGCGGGCCGTGGCTTCCTGCGCCCATTCGGCAGGCTGCTCACGGGACCCGCGCACCACGCGATCGGCGGCCAGGAAGCGATGGCTTTCCTGTTCAAGACTGCTTTGCAGACGGGTGGTAAACGCCGTGATACCGGAGACAATCGCCACCGCGACAATCAGCGCCGCCAGCAGGACCCCGAGTTCACCACCGCGCCAATCGCGCAGGAGCATCCGCAGCGCGGTCACCTAGACACCCCTGATATGCGGCGCGCTGGTGGGTGAGGAG
>JANQGK010000337.1 GCA_028277365.1 Halieaceae bacterium
CAGCGCCCACTCTACAAAACTCGGCTCAGACACATTTAGAATCAAAAATTACATGAATCAATGAGTCACTTAGTGTCTGAATAGTCGTATGCCTATCCCAACAAAAAGTGCCCACACATCTGTCTTTATCTTCTTGTTAAACAACGCTGCGCTCGCTGTGGACCGCAGAAAGGCCCGGCGTTCATCCCAGGAATCTGGCTGGAGCCACTTTGAACCTGCAGGGGGCTTTCCCCTGTGGCTCGATCTGGCGCTTCAGCTAGCCATCTTCCGGAGTTCCCCCCGAACCGAGGACGCGCATTATACGCAGATCGAATGCCCCTGCAAGCGTTTCAACGAGGAAATCTTCAAATTAATCGGCAGTGTTTCAGGTGCCCTGAAAGCGGGCGGCTGAATCGTTCAAAAACCGACCAGCAACGCGACCCTGGCGATCGGACCAGGGGCCTACCTCGGCTTGCGCCGCAACAGCATGAGCGGGCCGGAAGCGGCGTAAATCAGCGCTGCCGTCAGCAGGACCCGGGGCGGGTCCAATGTCACCAGGCTGAAGATAAAGACGATGCCGATGATGACCGCAAAGGGAACTCGCCCGCCTTTATCCAGGTCCTTGAAGCTGTAGTAGGGCACATTGGCAATCATCAGGACGCCGATTAGCGCCGTCATCACCGCCACCAGGACTGCCACTTCTGTCGGCAGCGCTGCGCCGACCAGGCCGCTGTCATTACATACCCAGACGGTGGCCGCGATGGCGGCCGCGGCGGGCGGGCTCGCCAGCCCGATGAACCAGGCCTTGTCAGCCACTTCTATCTGCGTGTTGAAGCGTGCCAGCCGCAGGGCGGCGCAGGCTGAGTATATAAACGCCACTGACCAGCCGAATTTGCCCAACTCGGATAGCCCCCAGCTGTAGACCACCAGCGCCGGCGCCACACCGAAAGACACCATATCGGACAGGCTGTCGTACTCTGCCCCGAACTTGCTGGACGCATTGGTCAGCCGGGCAATACGACCGTCAAGGCCATCGAAGAGCATCGCGAAGAAGACAGCTATGGCGGCGGCCTCAAAGTCGCCGCGCATGCCGGCAATAATGGCGTAAAAACCTGCGAACAGCGCACCGGTGGTAAACAGGTTAGGCAGCAAGTAGATGCCCTGATGGCGGGTGGTCTTGCCCCCCTCCGAGACCTCTTCCTCGTGCTCATCTACCAGCCGGTCGATATCGAGACCAAAGGCTTTGTCCGCCACCGGATCAGCCACCGACTTTGCCTCATTGATATCCACCGGCTGGGCAGACTTGTTTTGATCTTTTGCCATGCCGGCAATGATATCACTTCGCGCTGGGATACGAACGCCGCGCCGCCTGCCAGAAGGCCGCCACCAGCGGGTTGTCCAGGCGCTGGCGTTGCGCACACAGGCCCACCGGGAAAGGCCCCAGGGGCACATCCAGGGGCAGGATTTCCAGCCGGTCGCGGTAGGTGAAGTTGTCGAGCACCAGTTTGGGCACTGCACCCACGCCCAGACCCAGCGCCACCATGGCTGCAATAGCTTCATGACCGGTCACCTGAGCATAGATTCGCGGCTTGCTGCCCTGGTCTCGGAACCAGGCCTCTACCCGCTGCTTGCTAAGGCCGCGTTCAGCGATGATGAACGGAATATCCTGCCAGTTATAGGGTTGCGTAAGTTGGGAGCGCACGCTGCATTCGAAGGCCGGTCCGATAAATACGAGCGGCGAATGCATCAAGGTCAGGAAGTCGAGCTTTGGGGGAAGCCGGTCCGGCCGGGCGGCTACGGCGACATCCTCCTGGCCCTGGTGCACGCGGTTGACGGCGTCCGCCTGGTCACCAGTGTGCAGCATGATGTCGATACCCGGCTGTTCGCCCCGGAAAGTCTCCAGGATCGGTGACAGTACGCTGTAACTGGCTGTCACCGAGCAGTAGACCGACACCTCACCGCGCAACGCGTCCAGGTCGAGGCGCAGCTCGCCGGTCATGCGCTGCCACTCATCCACGGTCCGCCTGGCGTAGGCCTGGAATCGCAGGCCCGCCTCGGTCAGCCGCACCTGACGGCGGTCGCGTTCGAACAGCTGGCGCCCCAGTTCGGCCTCCATACGTTGCACGCTGCGACTCACGGCCGCCGGACTGAGGTGCTTCTGCTCGGCGGTGCGGCTGAAGCTAAGACTCTCGGCCAGGTGCAGGAACAGTTGCAGGGAGCGGATATCCATCGCGGCTATGTTGCAGTTATCGTAAAACAGTATTCAGTTTATATCGTTTTACGCAAAAGGCGAGCCGCGCTACAGTGGCCGCCCCTGAGACAGACTTCCGGAGATTCCCCATGGGCCAGAACTACTTCAACTCCCTGCCCCTGCGCCTGCAGATCGAACAGCTCGGCAAATGCCGCTTCATGGACCGTTCCGAGTTCACCGACGGCGTGGCCAAGCTCAAGGGCAAAAAAATCGTCATCGTCGGCTGCGGCTCCCAGGGCCTCAACCAGGGTCTCAACCTGCGCGACAGCGGCCTGGACGTGGCCTACGCGCTGCGCCAGGAAGCCATCGAGGAGCAGCGCCAGTCGTGGAAGAACGCCACCGAAAACGGCTTTACCGTGGGCACCTACGAGGAGCTGATCCCGGGTGCTGACGTGGTGATGAACCTCACCCCCGACAAGCAGCATTCGAGCGTAGTGGCAGCCGTGATGCCGCTTATGAAGGAAGGCGCCTGCCTGGACTACGCCCACGGTTTCAACCTGGTAGAGGAAGGCATGCAGATCCGGCCGGATATCACCGTAGTCATGATGTGCCCGAAGTGCCCCGGCACCGAGGTGCGTGAAGAGTACAAACGCGGTTTCGGGGTACCCACCCTGATCGCCGTGCACACTGAGAACGACCCTAACGGTGACGGCCTCGATATCGCCAAGGCGCTGGCCTCCGGGACCGGCGGCGACCGGGCCGGTGTGCTGGAGTCCTCGCCGATTGCCGAAGTGAAGTCCGACCTAATGGGTGAGCAGACCATTCTCTGCGGCATGCTGCAGACCGGCGCCATCCTTTGTTTTGACAAGATGGTGGAGAAAGGTATCGACGCCGGCTACGCCTCCAAGCTGATCCAGTACGGCTGGGAAACGGTGACCGAGGGCCTCAAGCACGGCGGTATCACCAACATGATGGATCGCCTCAGCAACCCCGCCAAAATTCGCGCCTACTACCTGGCGGAAGAATTGAAGGACATCATGCGGCCGCTGTACGAGAAGCACCAGGACGACATCATGAGCGGCAAGTTCTCCAGCACCATGATGGAAGACTGGGCCAATGGCGACGCCAACCTGCTGGGCTGGCGCGCCGCCACCCAGGAAACCGCCTTCGAGAACACCTCCAACACCGACCGGGAAATTCCCGAGCAGGAGTACTACGATCACGGCATCCTGTTGATTGCCATGTGCAAGGCCGGTGTGGAACTCGCCTACGAGGTGATGGTGTCAGCCGGCATCAAGGCAGAGTCGGCCTACTACGAGTCACTGCACGAGACGCCGCTGATTGCCAACACCATCGCCCGCAAGAAGCTCTACGAGATGAACGTGGTGATTTCCGACACGGCAGAATACGGCTGCTACCTGTTCGACCACGCCTGCCGGCCGCTGCTGGCCGATTTCATGAGCAAGATCGATATCGACGTGATCGGCAAGGGTATGGGCGGAAGCACTGGCGTCGACAACCAGGAGCTGATTCGCGTCAACGAGGCCATTCGCAACCACCCGGTGGAGGTGATCGGCCGTGAACTGCGCGGTTACATGACCGCCATGAAGTCGATCTACTAGCGCGCCGCTGGCCACTGGCCGCTGGCCGCTAGCCGCTAGCTGCTGAGCACCAGGTTGTCCCGGTGGATGAGCTCCGGGTCACCCTGGTAACCCAGCAGGGTTTCGATCTCGCTAGAGGCCTGCCCGAGGATACAGCGGGTCTCGTCCAGGTTGTAATTAACCAGGCCGCGGGCAATTTCCCGGCCCGCGCCATCAACACAGATCACCATATCTCCCCGCACGAAATCACCGTTAGCGGCCTTCACACCCACGGGCAGCAGGCTCCGGCCTGACTTGCGCAACACGTCAACCGCGCCGTCATCCAGCACCAGGGTTCCGGACGAGCGCATCAGGCCGGCCAGCCACTGCTTGCGGGCGGCCACCGGTGCCTGGCCAGCAGTCAACAGGGTGCCGAGCGGCTCGCCGCCTGCCAGCCGCTTCATCACCTCGGAAGTCTTGCCGTGGGCGATCAGGGTCTGGGTGCCGGAGCGCGCAGCCAGCCGCGCGGCACGCACTTTGGTCAGCATGCCGCCGCGCCCCAGCCGTCCACCGCTGCCCGCCATGGCTTCAAGGCGATCGTCATCGGCAGCGGCCTCGGACACCAGACTCGCTTCCGGATACTTGCGCGGGTCAGCGTCGTACAGGCCCTCCTGGTCAGTCAGGATCAGCAGCACATCCGCATCAATCAGGTTGGCGACCATGGCCGCCAGGGTGTCGTTGTCACCAAAGCGAATTTCATCGGTGACCACGGTGTCGTTCTCATTGACCACCGGGATTACGCCCAGGTCCAGCAGGGTAGTCAGGGTGCTGCGGGCGTTCAGGTAGCGGTCCCGGGCGGAGATATCATCATGTCCCAGCAGCACCTGGGCAGTGTGCAAGCCGTACTTCTGGAAGGCGGATTCGTAGCGCTGTACCAGGCCCATCTGGCCGACAGCGGCTGCAGCCTGCAGATTGTGCAGCTCGTGGGGCCGGGTCTCCCAGCCGAGCCGCAGCATGCCGGCGGCCACCGCGCCGCTGGACACCAACACCACTTCCCGGCCACTTTCGCGCAGGCCGGCCATACCCGCCGCCAGCTCTGCAATCATCTGCTCGTCCAGTCCGCGGCCGTCATCAGTCAGCAGCGCACTTCCCACCTTGACCACCCAGCGGCGGCCACCACGCAGGCTGTCGCGGGCGGCCTCAGGGGACATATTCGACTTCCACGTCGTAGTCGCCGTCATCGAAATCGTCATCATCGTCCGCGGCAACCCCGGCCTTGCGCTGGCGGCGAAGCTCGGCAATCCGCTCTCGCGCCTCGGCCTGCAGGGCAAGCTGCCGCTCGCGTTCTGCCGCAGCGGCTTCCGGATCTTCAGCTTCACGGGTACGCAGCTCTTCGAGACGGCTCATCAGGTCACCACACAGCACGTCAGTGCCGGTGCCGGAGATGGCAGCGATTTCATACACGGGGCCGGACCAGTCCAACGCCTCCAGCAGCTCCGCGCGCACACCGGCCAGTTGCTCGGCATCTACCAGGTCGGTCTTGTTGAGCACCAACCAGCGTTCGAGAGAGGCCAGCGACGGGCTGAACCGCTCAATTTCCCGGGTAATCGCCAGCGCGTTG
>JANQGK010000378.1 GCA_028277365.1 Halieaceae bacterium
ACTTCTGCAGCGGTCCATAGACGGTAAATACCGGAGGAGCCATGGCGTCGGCAAACAGCAACAGGCCGAGCACTCCGGCGTCGCTGCCGTCAGCCAGGCTCAACCAGCCTTCGAACACTCCGCTGCCGTCGGGCTCACGCCGCAGGAAGGTCTGCTCACCATGCAGGTAGCGCTGATTTACGCTCTCGCGCAACTCGATGCCGTGCACGCCTAGCGGCGGCACCACATCCGGCGGCGGAAGCTGCGGGCGCACGACGCTGCTCCAGCTCTCGCCTTCAAGCCTTTCCAGGTCGCAATAGCAGCCGGTTATATAGGCCTTCAGTTCACCGCCCTGGCGCATGGCAAGGGCGGCAAAGCTGGTAGACCCACCCGCACGCAGGGGTTGCACCTCGCAGTCGATCGGGCCCAGCCCGGTGGGTGCGGTAAACAGGATGTGCAGCGACAGCGGGTCCGGGTGGGCCAGGGCCTGGGACAGCACGCGGCCGGCGATAGCCAACAGATAGCCGCCGTTGGGCACCTCGCCGATGCGCCAGCCCGGCACGATCTCACCACGCCAACCGTGCTCGGAGACCTGCGTCACGGCGGTGGCCTGTTCAAATGCGCTCATGTCTGTCCTCGACCGCGGCACCGTGCAGCCTGTTGAAAATACTGTACATGCATCAAGGATTTGCCTGTTGCGTCAGTCTGATGACCCCAGCCCCACGTACAACCGATATACTGAAACTCACCTTCGGATTCGTCCGTTGAAACCGCATCCGCTTGACGCGGTCAAATTGCGGGATGCGCACGCCGATTGCAGTGATTTCATGGCGGTTGGCGCATGCAGCGAGGCTTTACCAGGGAGAAGTGTACGCATAATGAGCTGGCGAAGAGTAGTCGCAGCCCTGCTGGCAACAGAGGTCTGTATCGCCACTGGGGCTTTGGCCCAGCCCTCCTTCGATGCTCAGGAAGCACCGGCCGCCCCGGGAATCAATCCGGGGACGGTAGATGCCGGCGGCGACCTCGGCAGCCCGGCGCTCGACTTCCAGGATGAGGCAGAACCGGTACTGGTCTCCCCCGATGTCACCTCCTATCAGTTTTATATCACCGATCTGGAAAGCCGTATGGGGCCCTACGCACCCGGCCTGTCAGAGCAGCTGCTGGGGCTGGGAATGGCCTACCAGAAGCAGGGACTGCACCAGCAGGCCGCCGATGTCTTCAAGCGCGGCGTGCATATAGCCCGCATCAACGGCGGGCTCTACAGCGCGGCCCAGATTCCGCTGCTGCAGCGCATGATCCAGAGTCTCGTGGCCGCCGGCGACTACGAAACCGCCGACGAGCGCCAGTTCTACCTGTTTCGGGTACAGGCCGAAGTCTACGGCCGTCAGTCTCCGCAGATGTCGCTGGCCATGCTGCAGCGCGCTGAATG
>JANQGK010000083.1 GCA_028277365.1 Halieaceae bacterium
CAGTCGCCGTTTCTTGGGATCAGAGACAGGCATCGTTCGGCGTCTGTCCGCATGTTCTGGTGTGCTACGGAGAGAGCGCGCGTGGTCCCGGAAGGACCCCGGGCACCACGCGCGCTCTCTCCGTAGCACACCAGAACATGCGGACAGACGCCGAACGATGCCTGTCTCTGATCCCAAGAAACGGCGACTGTTACGTCGGTAAACCCGCCTGCTTCGCTCTGTACAAGGGCGCGGAGTGGGTGGGGTCTTTCCCGGACCGTCAACGGCCAGGGATGGCCGCATCCGAGCGAGACAGGGATGTCATGCTTTCAGCGTGTCCGGGAAAGCCCCCACTCGCTGCGCGTCCGCTCTACGGAGAGACTATTTTCGGATTAGCGAGAGCTAGCGGTGCTGGAGGTTTACGAGGGAGAGGAATTCGCCGCGGGTGGTGGGGTTGTCGCGGAAGCTGCCGAGCATGGCGGAGGTTTTCATGACCGAGTTTTGCTTCTGCACGCCGCGCATCATCATGCACATGTGCTGCGCCTCGATGATGACACCGACGCCTTCCGCCTCGGTGACTTCCATGATGGTCTCGGCAATCTGCATGGTGAGCTGCTCCTGGATCTGGAAGCGCCGTGCGTAAAGGTCGACGATGCGCGCCACCTTCGACAGGCCCAACACTTTGCCGGTGGGCACGTAGGCGGCGTGGCATTTGCCGATAAAGGGCAGCAGATGGTGCTCACAGAGGGAGTACAGCTCGATATCCTGCACGACCACCATCTCGCTGGAGTCGGAGGGGAACAGGGCGTCGTTGACGACTTCGTCCACGTCCTGGGCGTAGCCCTGGGTCAGGAACTGGAAGGCCTTCGCGGCCCGGCCCGGAGTGTCGGCCAGCCCCGGCCGCGACAGGTCCTCGCCGCAGGCCTCGATGATCGTCTTGAAAGCGTCTTCCATGCCCTGGTCCCGACATGCGAGTGAGCTGCGGATACTAGCAACCGGCTGTCGGCCCCGCAATTGCGGGGGTACACTCACGGCATGGAACTGGAAGATCAAATCAAGGCCGAACTGGACACGGTGGGCGACGGACTGCGTTGGGCGGAAGCCTGCTTTACCGAAGCAGAGCTGTATTTCGGCCACGGCACCGACAATGCCTGGGACGAGGCCCTGCACCTGGTGCTGGGCAGCCTGCAGCTGCCGATGGAGAGCGACCCGTCGGTGCTGGATTGTCAGATCAACGACAGCGAGAAAGAGCAGTTGATTCGCAATGTGCGGCGACGGGTGGACGAGCGTGTGCCGGTACCGTACCTGACCGGCCGCACCTGGTTTGCCGGCCTCGAATTCAAGATCGATCGCCGCGCGCTGATCCCGCGTTCACCAATTGCCGAGCTGATCGAGCGCGACTTCGCGCCCTGGTACGCCGGCCCGCCGGTGCGCCGGGTGCTGGACCTGTGTTGCGGCAGCGGCTGCATCGGCCTGGCGGTGGCGGCCTGGAATCCCGAAGCCGGGGTCGACCTGGCGGACATCGACGACGATGCCCTGGCTCTGGCGCGGGAGAACTGTGAACTGCTGGCGCTCGAAGGGCGGGTGCAGATCGTTCGCTCCGACCTGTTCGAAGCCTTGCGTGGACGCCAGTACGATCTGATCATCACCAACCCGCCCTACGTGGACGAGGAAGACCTCGCCACCATGCCGCCGGAGTATCGCCACGAGCCGGCGCTGGCGTTGGGCTCCGGCGTCGATGGCCTGGACATCACCCGGCGCATTCTGGAAACCGCGGTGCACTTCCTCGCGCCAGACGGTCTGCTGGTGGGAGAGGTAGGCAATAGCTGGGTGGCCCTGCAGGATGCCTTCCCGACCCTGCCGTTCACCTGGATTGAGCTGGAGCGGGGCGGCCACGGTGTATTCGTGCTGTCGGCCCGCGAGCTGGCGGAGAACCCGCCGCGCCGCGCGCCGCAGTGAGCGCCCGTCTGCGGCACGCCAAACCGGCCGCGAAAGCCGCTATAATCGCGCTCTTTTACGTCCCGGGACCTCCATGTCAGGCAACAGCATAGGCAAGCTCTTCTCCGTCACCAGCTTTGGCGAAAGCCACGGCCTGGCCATTGGCTGCATTGTTGATGGTTGCCCGCCGGGCCTGGAACTGTCTGAAGCGGACATGCAGGTCGATCTGGACCGCCGCAAGCCCGGTCAGTCGCGCTTTACCACCCAGCGCCGGGAATCCGACACGGTGAAGATTCTCTCCGGTGTGTTCGAAGGCAAGACCACCGGCACCGCCATCGGCCTGCTGATCGAGAACGAGGACCAGCGCTCCAAGGATTACTCGAAGATCGCCGATCGCTTCCGCCCCATGCACGCAGACTATACCTACCAGCAGAAATACGGCGGCCGCGACTACCGCGGCGGCGGCCGCTCTTCGGCGCGGGAAACTGCCATGCGCGTGGCGGCCGGAGCCATCGCCAAGAAATACCTGGCAGAGCAGGGCATTACTATTCGCGGCTACCTGGCGCAGCTCGGCCCCATCAAGGCCGAGAAGCTGGACTGGGAGCAGGTCGAGCAGAACCCTTTCTTCTGCCCGGACGCATCCAAGGTGCCGGAGATGGAAGCGTACATGGCGGCACTCAACAAGTCCGGCGACTCCATAGGCGCCCGCATCAACGTGGTGGCCGAGGGCGTGATGCCGGGACTGGGCGAGCCGGTCTTCGACCGCCTGGACGCCGATATCGCCCACGCCATGATGAGCATCAACGCGGTCAAGGGTGTAGAGATCGGCGCCGGTTTTGACGCAGTCGAAGCCCTGGGCAGCGAGCATCGCGATGAGCTCACGCCCGGTGGTTTCCGTTCCAACAACGCAGGCGGCGTATTGGGCGGGATTTCCTCGGGCCAGGACATCACCGTCAGCATGGCATTGAAGCCCACCTCCAGCATTCGCCTGCCCGGAGACAGCATCGATGTCGACGGCAATGCGGTGGAAGTCATCACCACCGGCCGCCACGACCCCTGCGTGGGCATTCGTGCCACGCCGATTGCCGAGGCCATGCTGGCCATCGTGTTGATGGACCACCTGCTGCGTCATCGCGGTCAGAATGCAGGCGTGGTCTCGCCCACCCCGACCATTCCCGGCCAAGTCGCCCCCGAATGATGTTCGGCAGTCGCGGCCGCGGGCGCCGCACCGTGTTTCTCGGCGTGCTGGCCACGGTGGTGTTTGTGTGGGCGGCGATCGACCGCTTCGACGTACCCGCCGAGGAGATGGCCTGGTTGCTGCTCTACTGCCTGTTGGGGGTGTTGACTACCATGGTGCTGGCAGCGCTGTGCGTGGGCCTGGTGGTGGGAGTGAAGGCGCTACTCAGGAAGCAGGCGCCCCCAGAGTGATGTCCATGTGCATCTCGTCAGCGATCTTGTCGAGGTTTTCTTCCAGCTCCTCGAGCTCACAGTCCTCCGGCAGCACCGCTTCCACCTGAGCGTGAAACAGTAGCTCAGAACTCATCGGCGCCGGGCTGACAAAGCTCTCCATATCCACCACGTTGATGTTGCGCTTGCTGAGCGCGGCGGAGATTTCCCGCACCACGCCCTGGCGATCCGGCCCCAGCACGGTAAGGGTAACCATGCGCTGGTGGTCGTCCTGGGCCGCGGCGGCATCGCAGGCAGTGACGCGTACGCTGATGCCTTCGGAATGCAGGTCTTCCAGGGCCGCCTGTAGAGCGTCCCCCGATTCGCTGGGCAGCGACACACTGATCAGGCCGGCAAATTTGCCGGCCAGCTGCGACAAGCGGCTTTCCAGCCAGTTGCCGCCGTGGTCGGCCACCACGCGCGACAACGCCTCCACCAGGCCGGGGCGGTCGTCGCCGATGAAGGTGATAATGAAGGTGCTCTGCACAGCCTGTACTCCACAATTGGCGGGTCAGCACGTATATTAGCGGGCTCTCGGAGTTTAGACATCCTATGGCGCAGTTTGTACAAATCCCCATCGCCCGGCTGGAGCCGGCGACGCTGACCGCGTTGCTGGAGGAGTTTGCCAGCCGCGACGGCACCGACTACGGGCTGCGCGAGCACAGCCTTGAGGAAAAGACTGCGTCCCTCAAACACCAGCTCGACAGCGGCGAGCTGGCCTTGCTCTACGACCTCGACAGTGAGGAGTACGACCTCTGCAACCGCGAGCGGCTGGCGGCGCTGGACCTGTGAGCGCGCCTGCCGATCACAAGGTCGACCACCAGCTCGATGCCCGCGGCCTGTATTGCCCCGAGCCGGTCATGTTGCTGCACAAGGCGGTGCGCGAAATGCAGAGCGGCGAGCTGTTGGCAGTGCGGGCGACCGACCCGTCGACCCAGCGCGATATTCCGCGCTTCTGTGCTTTCCTCGGCCATGAGCTGGTGGAAGAGCGGGAAGAGGGCGACGAGTTCCACTACCTGATCCGCAAGCAGTGAACCACGCCCGGCGCATCGAACAGGTCTTTGCAGACTGTTTTCACGAGGGCTACGCCACCCGCCTGCAGGGTGGCGCGGCGGAGCCCCTGTATGCCCCCGGCACCGATAGCGATGCGGTCATCTACTACCGGGAAGACTTTGCCGCCAGCGCCCTGCACGAGGTGGCCCACTGGTGTATTGCAGGCGAGGGCCGTCGCCAGCTCGAGGATTACGGCTACTGGTACGCGCCGGATGGCCGCAACGCCGAACAGCAGCGCGCCTTCGAATCGGTGGAGGTGCGGCCACAGGCGGTGGAGTGGCACCTCGCACTGGCTGCCGGTATCCCATTCAGGGTCAGCGTGGACAACCTCGATGCCGCCGCCGGCGCTGATGATGCTTTTGCGATCGCGGTACGTGAACAGGCCCGGCGCTTCTGCCGCGAACCGTTGCCCCCTCGCGCGGCAGCCTTCCGGGCCGCTTTGGCAACACACTTTGGTGGCCGCGCAGACCCGGGGCCTGAGCAATTTGCATTGCCCGGCTATGAGGCAACAGGTCTGTGAGCGCCCAAGCACTGCTGGTAGACGCCAGCATTTACATTTTCCGCGCCTACTTTTCCCTGCCCGAGCGCTGGCACAGCCCCGCAGGCTATCCCCTCAACGCTGTGTACGGCTATACCAGCTTCCTGGTGGAACTGCTGGAGCAGTTGCCGGAGGATGTGGTGCTGGTGGCGGCCTTCGATGAGAGCCTGGGCACCTGTTTCCGCAACGAACTCTATCCCGGCTACAAGGCCAGCCGCGAACTGCCTGACGAAGCCCTGGCCTTTCAGTTGCAGGCCTGTCGTGAGGTGACGGAATGCCTCGGGATTCCCTGCCTGGGCGGCGACCGGTTCGAGGCCGATGACTATATTGCCACGCTATCGGTGCGCGGCCGCGAGGCCGGTCGTGAGGTGACCGTGGTGACCCGCGACAAGGACCTTGGCCAGTTATTGCTGGCGACTGGGGACCGGCTCTGGGATTTTGCCGCCGGCAGCTATCTCGACGCTGAAGGCTTCCGTGAACGCTTTGGTGTCGCGCCTGCCCAGTTCACCGATTACCAGGGGCTGGTGGGCGATGCCATCGACGATATTCCCGGCGTGCCGTCGATCGGCGCCAAGTCTGGTGCCAGGCTCATCGACGCCTTTGGTGACCTGGAAACCCTTGAGCCCAACCGCCACGACCTGGGCGGGCTGGGTATTCGCGGCGCTGCTCGTGTCAGCCGGGCCTTGGAAGAGCACTGGGAGCAGGCGCTGCTGTCCCGCGAGCTGGCGCGGCTCGACAGCGCCATACCCGGGGTGGAGTTGCCTGCCCCGTTTACGGCCGCCGCCGAAGCCATCGACGCCGCTCATAGTTACCTCGGTGAGATTGGGCTCACTGGCGCCGTACTGGGCCGACTAAGCAAGCTGCGGGAGCGGCTGTGAAGATTCTGGTCGATCGCAATATGGCTGGCGTCGAGACGCTCGAACCCCTCGGCCAGGTGGAGCTGTTCGACGGCCGCGCCCTGGCGGCGGCCGACCTGGCCGGGGCCGAGGCCTTGCTGGTGCGCTCCGTTACCCGCGTCGATGACGAGCTGCTGGAGGGGAGTTCGCTGCGCTTTGTCGGCTCTGCTACCAGCGGTGTCGACCATATTGATCGCGCGGCACTTGAGGCGCGCGGTATTCCCTTTGCCTATGCCCCCGGCTCGAATGCCGACTCTGTGGTGGATTACGTGCTGAGCGCACTCTGCCTGCAC
>JANQGK010000121.1 GCA_028277365.1 Halieaceae bacterium
TACTTCAGCCATTTCCACGCCGCGATGGCTGAAGTAGGTGAGGTGCGCTGCCTGCTGGCGGAACAGAAGTACGTGCGGGCGATCTACCCCGGCGGCAGCCTGCTGCTGGCGGAGACTCTGAAAGAGCTGGAGGAAGAGTTTGCCGGTCGATTCCTGCGGGTGCACCGCAATGCGCTGGTGGCGCGCGGCCATGTGCTTGGGCTTGATCGCGACGACGAGGATGGCTGGACAGTCAAGCTGGACGCTGTCGACGAAAAACCCTCGGTCAGCCGCCGCCACCTGTCGGCCCTGAAGGAAAGCCTTCGGCTAGGCTAGTGCAGCAGCGTTCCGTATCATGGGACGCCTTTAGCAGCATAAGATATGACCTCATGACCCAGACCCTCAGGATTGCGACCCGCGAAAGCCAGTTGGCCCTCTGGCAGGCCGAGTACGTGAAGGCTGAACTGGAACGGGTTCACGCTGGTCTGTCAGTTGAGCTGGTGCCCATGACGTCCCGCGGTGACCAGTTGCTAGACGCACCGCTGGCCAAGGTGGGCGGCAAGGGTCTGTTTGTAAAGGAGTTGGAGGCCGCTCTGCTGGAGGGCCGCGCGGATATCGCCGTGCACTCCATGAAAGACGTGCCCATGGCATTTCCCGAGGGCCTGGGCCTGGGCGTGATCTGCCCGCGGGAGGACCCCCGCGACGCCTTTGTCAGCAACCGCTACCAGAGCCTCGATGAGCTGCCGGCCGGCAGTGTGGTCGGCACGTCCAGCCTTCGCCGGGAATGCCAGTTGCGCAGCCGCCGCCCCGACCTGACGATTAACTTCCTGCGCGGTAACGTCAACACGCGGCTGGCCAAGCTCGATGCCGGCGACTACGACGCCATCATCCTCGCCAGCGCCGGCCTGATCCGCCTGGGCATGGCGGAGCGCATTGCCGAGCCGATGCCGGTGGAGGAGTCACTGCCCGCCGGCGGCCAAGGTGCGGTAGGCATTGAGCTGCGCAGCGACGACAAAGACACCCTCCAGCTGATAAGGCCATTGCACCACGTTTACACGGCTTTCTGCGTCGGCGCCGAGCGCGCCCTTAACACTCGGCTGGAGGGCGGCTGCCAGGTACCGATTGCTGCCTACGCCATTACCCACCCGGACAAGCCTGGGCAACTGTGGCTGCGTGGCCTGGTCGGCAGCAACGACGGCAAGACCATCCTGCGCGCAGAGGCCTCGGCGGAGGAGGCCGAATACGAGGCGTTGGGAACCCGGGTAGCGGACGACCTGCTGGGCCAGGGCGCCGCGGAACTGCTTGCGGCGGCCTATGGCTGACGCCGGCGCCCCGGTGGCCGGCATCCCGGTGGCCGGCATTCCGGTTCTGGTAACGCGACCTGAGGGCCAGGCCCGGGAGCTCGGTGAACGCATTGCGGCGGCGGGCTTCAAGCCGCTCTATACACCCCTCATGACGATCGAGGCCTTTCCCGAGCCCAGCACCGAACAGCGCCAGCTGCTGCTGGACCTCTGCCATTTCGAGCACGTGATTTTCGTCAGCCGCAATGCCATTCGCCACGGCATGGCCTGGATCGAGGACTTCTGGCCGCAGCTCCCGGCGGGGATACACTGGTACACCGTCGGCAGCAGCTCTGCGGCGGCGCTGGCGGAATACGGCCTTGAGGTACTGCAACCGCAAGGGGATATGAACAGCGAGGGCTTGCTGGCCTTGCCCGAGCTGTCCTCGGTCGCCGGCCAGCGCGTGTTGATCGTCAAGGGCGAGGGAGGCCGCCAACACCTGCGGGAGACGCTGCAGGCGCGGGGCGCCAGAGTCGAGGAGCTTGCGGTCTACCGGCGCGCGCTGCCCGCCTACGGCCCCGGGGAACTGGCCGAGCGCATTAGCGCCGGCCAGGTCAAGGTAGTGCTGTTGAGCAGTGGCGAAGCCCTCGACAATATGATGTCATTGCTCGGCACAGCGGGGCAGGCCAGGGCCCGCGAATGCATTCTCATAGCTCCCGGGGCCCGGGCCGCCGCGGCGGCCGCCAGGGCCGGGTTTACGCGGGTGGTTGAAGCCCGCAACGCCACCGATGATGCCATGCTGGCGGCACTGACCACGCTGCGCGAAGAGCTGCAACCGGCGCCCGGCTAAACGAAACGGATAACACAGTGAGCGACGCACCTAAAGACCCGCCCAAGGACAAAC
>JANQGK010000194.1 GCA_028277365.1 Halieaceae bacterium
GGTGAGTTTGCCCACTGGCTGGTGCAGGAAGTACTCCCACTTGCTGCGCAGCACAGCCCGCAGCATTTCCAGTCGCAAATCCGTGCCCACCTGGGCTGCCGTGTAGCCTACCTGTCGCTGGGCGATCAGCAGGAAAACGCACTTCAGCGTGACCATGCCGACGATGATCAAAAGCATGTTGCCCAGTGTGGGTGAGATGTTCAGCGTGGCAAAAGAATCGAGAACGACGCGTTCAAAGCCGGTGCTGCCCGTGGGCACGCCGGTGAGCGCTGCACCGGCATCGACCCCGGTCGCGATGTTCAAAAGCGGCAGTAGCGCGGAAAGCCCCACGCCTTCGGCGATACCGGACAGCAGCAGCGCCACCAGCATAAGCAGTGTCTGCAGCCGGTAGGCGCGGAAGAAACTGGCCATCAGCTTCATGGAGTTATTAGCCTTTGGGGGTGGTCAAACGGCGCTGCATTATGCCCAGCCTGATAATCCATCACAACGCGCCTTACCAGCGCATCCGTTTCAACAGGCCGATCGCACAGACCGCTACGATGAGCGTGGGCGCCAGTGCCACCAGCGGTACGCTGAGAGACAGCAGCTGTCCCAGCGCAAAGAGGATCTGCGTACCCAGGTAAAAGAGAATGCCGATCAGCGCACCGATCCCAATGTTGACCCCGAAATTGCGATCACGCCTGGAGCCGAGGTTGGCGCTGACGGACGTGGCGAGCAGTACCATGGCGCCTACGGTCAGGGGCATAAGCAGGCGCTGCCAGAATGTGGCAAGGTGATGGCGGTAGGTCTGGCCGTTGCTGGCGAGGTACTGGCTGTACCCATACAGTACTGATAGGGTCATGCTGTCGCTGGACAGCGTCAGCGTCGGTAATTCGGCCGCGGCCCAAAGGTTGTCGATTTCCAGTTCCTTCAAGTTCCGGGTCTGCAAAACCCCGTCTACCAGCTTTTTCTCGCGTACTCCCTGAAATAACCAGCGCCGGTCAGAGAGGACCTGGGCAGTGCGCACATGTAGCGTCCGTGTCAGCCGGCCGTGCTCGTCGAACTCGTAGAGGTCGATATCGCCGGGCACGCCGCCTTCAAACATCTTGCCCAGATGGATATAGCGCCGGTCGTTGCGCGACCAGATGCCGCCGTCGGGGATTCGGACGTCGTTTCGATAGCGCAGCGCGTGGCGTTGCTGCTCGGCGTTCTGGTGCAGCGTCGGCGTGACGTACTCCATACTCAGCCAGAGTGCTGCCATAAGCAACAAGGTGGGAAACGCAATGGCCAGCAACAGCGTGCGCCGGGGCACTCCGGCACAGCTGATCACCGTGAGTTCGTTGAACCGGTCGAGGTTGGCCAGGGCGACGATGGAGCCCAGCAGCGCGATAACCGGGGCCAGTGAGACCAGTTGCTGGGGCAGGGTCAGTAGGGTGTAGCGCGCAACCTGGGTGGCGTTGTAGTCGAAATGGGTCCGGTCCAACTCCGCGATGAAGCTTATCAGGCCGAACACGGAGCCGAGCACAAACAACACCAGCAACCAGCCCCGCACCAGGTTAGCGGCGATATAGCGCTGCAGTATCATCGCCGTCGCCTCAGGCGCGGAGGATTGACCAGAAAAACCAGCAGGACGGTGCTCGCGGCGTAGACGCTCCACAGGCCCGGGACGCGCGGTACTGTGCCCTGTTCGATGCCGGTGCGCATCACGCTGCTCAGGCTCAGCAGCGCGACGTAGATACCCAGCGCGACGAAAAAGCTGCGAAAGCGCGATTCCCTGGGCGCGGAACGGCCCAGGGGTACGGCGATCAGTGCCAGCAGGAGGGTTGCCAGCGGTGTCGTAATCCGCCATTGGTATTCGGCGATGTCCTTGGGTTGATCGGAGCGGGACAGGTTGAGCGTTGTTTCCGCCTTGCGACGGTACCTTTCCTGGGCCTCCTGGTTTTCCAGCAGTACTGTCATGTGATTGAACTCGAGGGTGATGTCCTGGCGCTTGCGCCTGTCGAGCAGGTAGTTGTAGCCATTGTAAAATTCGGC
>JANQGK010000235.1 GCA_028277365.1 Halieaceae bacterium
GAGTGTCGTGGTCGGGGATCTCGCGCCGAGTTCGACGCTCCGGCCATCTGGTGGAAGCCCACCATCGCCCCGGGTGACATGATCATCTACAACGGCGGCGCTTTCAGGGCCTGGCGCGGCGATGCCCTGGTGGCGGGCCTTGCCGCCCGCGCCATTATCCGCGTGGAACTTAACAAGGATGGCAGCGCGGAAGAAGTCGAACGCTATGACATGGGTCAGCGCATCCGCGCCCTCGGCGAAGGCCCCGACGGCGCCCTCTGGGTACTGGAGGACGAGCGCCGTGACCAGGGCGGAAGGCTCCTGAAACTCACCCCGTAACCCACGGTGGGGTCAGAACCCTGGTTCTGACCCCTGGGTTCCCGCAGCCGGGAAGTCGATACAACAACCGCTGTCCAACTCCCGTCCAAGAACCGCTGTCACACTTTTGCTCTGACATAAAAACTTCATTGATCTCGGCAGAATCCCAGGACGTACCGACACACGAGCCCACAAGGCTTACCTGTTGTAATTCCGATTCGGAGATATCAAATGAAGAGTACGACCCTTTTCGCACGTTCCGCACTGGGCGCCCTGCTCGCAGCTGCTCCCCTGGCCCAGGCCGCAGACGTCTACGTGGGTGCCACCTACGGCATCGTCGACATGGACGACATCGACACCGACGGCAGCTTCACCTCAGATTTCACGACCGGTGAAGTCACCGGCGTCAGCCCGCCGCTAACCATCCCGTCAGGTTCCCCTGTGAGCTGGGAGACTGAGCTGGACGACGGTGACGGCTTCGGCCTGGTGTTCGGCATGAACTTCGAACTGTTCCGCGCCGAGATCGAGTACTCATGGACCAGCAACGATGTGGATTCGCACGGCGGCGTAAACGCGGCCGGCATCGCCCTGGACGGCGTCGACGCTGGCGTGCTGTTGACTGGCAACGTGGGTGACCTGGGTGTGACCACCGGCGAACTGGTCGGCAATGGCCAGGGCGAAGTGGAAACCTCCACCTTCTTCGTCAACGGCTACTACGACTTCAAGAACGACACCAAGTGGACGCCGTTCCTGGGCGCCGGTATCGGTTACGCCAACATCGAAATCGAATATGAGCCCTCCAACGTTGGCATCATTGACGACGATGACGATGTGTTCGCCTGGCAGATCATGGGCGGTGTGAGCTACGCCATCAACGAGCAGTTTGAAGTCACCGGCTCCATCCGCTACCGCGAAACCGACGATGCCGAGTTCAATTCCGAACTGCTGGGTGCGGAGTTCGACATCGAAACCGAAACCCTGACTTACGACCTGGGTATTCGCTACAACTTCAGTTTCTAACGAATAAACCCCTGTCCATAGTCTGATCTGTAAGGGCCCCACTCGGGGCCTTTTTTTATTGCCGCTCTTTATTTATTGCCGCTCTGCAATCACCGCCAGAAATACCTCGCCGTACTTATCCAGCTTGCGCTGCCCAACCCCACTCAACTCCCCAAACTGTGACATTGAACTGGGCTGCATCACGCACATTTCCTGCAGGGTACTGTCGTGGAAAATCACATAGGGCGGCACTCCCTGTTCCTCCGCCAGCTTGCGCCGGCACTCCCGCAGGGCCTCCCACAATCCCACGTCGATGTCCTCAGGCAGGGGTGTTTTCGTCTGCCTCTTGGCCGCGGTTTGCTTCACTTCCCGGCGCAGGTCGATAGACTCCTCTCCTTTCAATAGCGGCCGGCATTTCGGCTCAAGCCGCAGCGACCCGAACCCCTCGAGATCCACACTGAAGTACCCGCGCGCCACCAGCTGCCGGAACACCGAGCGCCACTGGTTCGCATCCAGGTCCTTGCCCACCCCGTAGGTGGGCAGCAGGTGGTGATCCCACTGGTAGATACGATCGTTCTCGGCCCCGCGCAGCACGTCGATCAGGTGGTTCACCCCGAAGCGCTGGCCGGTGCGGTAGGCCACGCTCAGTGCCTTGCGGGCCGCCTCGGTGCCGTCCCAGGTATCCACCGGGGTCAGGCAGGTATCGCAGTTGCCGCAGGGCTCCGGCAGCTCTTCGCCAAAATAGCCCAGCAGGGCCTGACGGCGGCAGCTGGCGATTTCGCATAGACCCAGCATGGCGTTCAGGCGGTGCTGCTCGGCACGCTTGTGCTCTTCACTCCCCTCGGAGTTGGCCATCATCTGCCGCAGCTTGATCACATCCTGCAGGCCGTAGACCATCCAGGCATCGGCGGGCAGGCCGTCGCGGCCGGCGCGGCCGGTTTCCTGGTAGTAGCTCTCCACCGTCTTGGGCAGGTCCAGGTGAGCCACGAAGCGCACATCGGGCTTGTCGATGCCCATCCCGAAGGCAATGGTGGCCACCACGATTACCCCGTCCTCTTTCAGAAAGCGGGACTGGTGGTGGGCCCGCAGCTCGGTGCTTAAGCCGGCGTGATAGGGCAGGGCTGTGAAGCCTTCCTCGCAGAGCCAGGCGGCGGTCTGCTCGGTCTTGTTGCGCGACAGACAGTAGACGATGCCCGCGTGGTTGGGATGCTCGTTCTTCAGAAACTTGAGCAGCTGGGTCTTGGGGTTGTGGCGCGGCGCAATACGGTAGCAGATATTGGGACGGTCGAATCCCGCGATAAACTGACGCGCTTCACCCAGGTCCAGCCGGGTGGCAATCTCGGCCCGGGTGCGGGCATCGGCGGTGGCGGTCAGCGCAATCCGCGGCACCTCCGGGAACTGCTCATGCAGCAGGCTCAATCGCAGATAATCCGCCCTGAAATCATGCCCCCACTGGGACACACAGTGGGCTTCGTCGATGGCAAACAGAGCGAGCTGGCTCAGGGCCAGCAACTCCAGCATGCGCGGCTGGCTGAGGCGCTCCGGGGCGATGTACAGCAGGTCGAGCTCACCGGCCAGCAGCCGGTTCTCCACCGCCTCCGCCTCAAAAGGCGGCAAGGTGGAGTTCAGGAAGCTGGCGCGAATGCCCAGCTGCTTGAGCGCATCCACCTGGTCCTGCATCAGGGCGATCAGCGGTGAGATCACGATGCCGCAGCCTTCCCGGGCCAGCGCCGGCACCTGGTAGCACAGGCTCTTGCCGCCGCCGGTGGGCATTAGCACCAGGGCATCGCCACCGGTCATTACGGTATCGATGATCTCACCCTGGGGCGGGCGGAAGGCGCTGTAGCCGAAAGTGTCCTGAAGAATCTGTTGTGGGTGCCGCATGGGGCAGTGAGCCTAACAGGGTGGCCCCAAACCGGGAACCGGCTGGGCCACCCAATCCGCCGATTCATCGCGCGAAAACCGGCATTGGGCGCGGTCGACTGGCGGCCTGGCCGTCCCAGCCCGCATAATCGCGCCCCATAGCTATTTCCCTGCAAGGACACGCGATGAAATTCCTGAAGATTATCTTGACCGGCATCCTCGCCGGCGCGGCCTGGGCCGCGCTGGCATTTTATGGCGGCCTGAGTGGCTGGTGGCTGGATGCTATGGCAGAAGAGGGCGATACCCGGGGCTTCATGGACGCCGCGGTGGCCATGGTTGACAAGACCAGTACCGGCAGCGTCGCCTTCGTGCTGATCGACAGCGGCAAGGTTTTCGATGCCCACTACCGCGGTAGCGATCGGGATATCGACGGAGATACCCTTTTTGCCTCGGCGTCCTTGAGCAAATGGCCGGCCGCTTACGGCGTGATGCTGCTAGTACAGGAGGGAAAGGTCGACCTGGACGCGCCGGTCTCGACCTACCTCACTCGCTGGCAGTTGCCTGAGAGCGAATTCGACAACGACGGGGTGACCGTCGGCCGCCTGCTGTCTCACACCGCGGGCCTCACCGACGGTCTCGGTTGGGGCGACTATCAGGCCGATGAAACCTTGCCCACCGTCGAGGAATCCCTGACCGACCCCCGGGATTCCGACGGCGCCGATGTGCAGATTGCGGTGGGCCGCAAGCCCGGTAGCGAGTGGGATTACTCCGGCGGCGGCTACTTGATTCTGGAACTGCTGGTGGAGGAGGTGAGCGGGCAAGCCTTTGCTGACTATATGCAGCAGGCCGTGTTCGATCCCCTGGGCATGGCCCGCAGCACCTACGCTTACCTGGCAGAGCAGGACAACATCGCCGGCTCTTACCAACGCAGTGGCGAGCCCGCGCCGCTGTATCGCTACGCCTCCAACAGCGCCACGGGCTTAAGCACCACCACCAACGACATGGTTCGCTTTGCCTTGGCGCAGCTTGACGAGAACGCGCCACTTAAACCTGACAAGGTTGCCCTGATGCGTGAACCCCAGGGCTACGAGACTGGCTTCGCAATCTGGGGCACCGGGCCCATGCTGCATTCCCCCAACGGTGAGGGTGACTTTATCTTCGGCCATGACGGCGCCAACGATCCGTCGATCAACGCCAGCGTGCGGGTCAACCCAAGCACGGGGGACGCTATCGTCGCCCTGTCGACCGGCCCCGCCTACATGGCCTCTCGCATCGCTTACCAGT
>JANQGK010000251.1 GCA_028277365.1 Halieaceae bacterium
AGCGAGCGCCCTCAAAGCCTTCTGTGTAGTCGACCTCGGCACCCACCAGATATTGGTAGCTCATGGGGTCCACAAGAACCGTCACGCCGTCCCGCTGCACCGCCGTGTCATCCTCGGCCATCTCCTCATCGAAGCTGAAACCGTACTGGAAACCCGAGCAGCCACCGCCGGTGATATACACCCGCAGTTTCAGGCCGGGATTGCCTTCCTCGGTAATCAGTTCCCGCACCTTATCAACCGCCCGATTGGTCAGCTGGAGGGTGCCAGGTATGAAGGTCTCAGTTGCGCTCATAATGCCTCTACCTCGTGAGCGGCATTATGTAATAACCGAGTATTTTGATCAACTTTTGATCGGGGTGACCTGCTGCGGCGCAGTATTGCCAGGGACATCCTGGCTGTCGGAGGCCTGACTGCGAGCCGGGCTCTCTTTGGCCATCTCTTTGGCCACCTTGGAGGCGTCGGCCGAATGGCTGAGACTGCCGTTCACCTCGGCGCCGATGGCCATCTCCACCAGCGCGTAGTGGACATTGCCCTGTACCCGAGCCTTGGAGGCGAGCTCCAGGTGCTTGGTGGAATAGACGTCACCGGTGACGGAACCGTTGACGATCACCGATGGCGCGCGGATTTCGCCCTCCACCAGGCCCTTGTCGACAACGCGTACTACCGCATCTTTGCCTTCCATCGCAACGATGTTGCCGCGCACAATGCCCTCGATATCGAGGTTGCCGCTGAATTTGATATCACCGACGATCTCCGTATCGCGAGACACCAGTGTGGTCGAATTCGAGGAGCTGAAAGTGCTCTTGCCGTCTTTACCGCCTAACATCGCTGATCTTCTCCTGTACCGACCACGGAAACTCTTTTTCTACAGTAACGCGCCTGGGCTTACTGGAGCGCGCCGCCGCGCTCACCGTGCGAGGGGTGAAACCGGCAGGCAGCGCCAGCTCCCCATCTATAGCTTGAAAGTACTTGAAGCGCAATCGAATTTCCGGGTCCGGCACCTGTTCTGAGAGCTCGGACAAGTTATAAGCCTTCTCCTGCCCGTCCTCGTCACCGTGCACCAGGATTTGCAGGGTGCCAGTAAGCAGGTTGTGCTTGCGAGCGCTCTGCTGCACGAGAATACGAAACTGGTAGCTGTCGTCGTCCTGGCCGGGCTTCAGGTCGATGCTGTGGACACTGAGCCCTTCGGACTGTTCCCCCGGCGCCATCAGGCTGCGATAGAAATGTACGCCCTTTTCCAGCTCGGCGATGGCCTCCTGCTGTTCGGCCAACTCCTGGCGCACCAGCTCCAGGGCGGCGCGGTCGATTTCCCGGCCGGTCTCGGCGTCACTCTTCCACTGCCGCAGACTTTCCAGCTGCCGGGCCTGGGCAACGATCTGCTCCCGCAGACTGCGATTTTCCCAGGCGCTTTCCAGACCCAGATACAGGTTGCCGTAGCCGCCGAGCAGCAGGCCCGCCAGGAGCAGGCCGAGCCCCGCCAGCGTCAGCCTTATCCAGCGGCGGCGGCGTTGGCTGGGATCATCCTGGATGACGATCGAGCGCGTGGTCATGGCAGTAGCGCAACTCCCTCCAGGCCGCAAGTTTCCTCGAGGCCGAACATGATATTCATGGACTGCACCGCCTGGCCCGAGGCGCCTTTCACCAGGTTGTCCTCGGCCACGGTCACCACTACCGTGTCGCGGCCCTGCGGTCGGGTCACCGCCAGACGGCACTGGTTGGCGCCGCGCACGCTGCGGGTCTGCGGTTGCTGGCCCGCAGGCAGCACGTCAACGAAGGGTTCGTCGCGATAGTGTTCTTCGTACAGCGATTGCAGGTCCACCTCGGTAGTGAGTCGCGCATACAAGGTGGCCAGAATGCCGCGGATCATCGGCACCAGGTGTGGCACAAAAGTCAGTTCCACCGCGCTGCCGGCCATGGCCGACAGGCCCTGTTCGATCTCCGGCAGGTGCCGGTGGCCGGCGACACCATAGGCTTTGTAGTTGTCGGCGGCCTCAGACACCAGGTTGTCCACCTTGGCCTGCCTGCCGGCTCCGCTGACGCCAGAGGCGGCATTGGCCACCAGACTGTCTAACTGCACCACCTCCGCCGCCAGCAGCGGGAAAAAGCCCAGCTGTACTGCCGTGGGGTAACAGCCGGGGCAGGCCACCAGCTGCGCACCGGCAATATCCTGCCGGTACATCTCCGGCAGGCCGTACACAGCGCGTTCGATGATCTCCGGACAGGCGTGGGCCTCTCCGTACCACTGCGACCACAGCGCAGCATCCCGCAGGCGAAAGTCGGCCGACAGGTCGATCACCCGGGTGCCCGCCGCCAGCAATGCCGGCACCGAATTCATTGCCACATTATGGGGGGTTGCGTAGAACACCACGTCACAGTCGGCCAGAACCCCGTGATCGGGTTCGCTGAACGCCAGCTCGCAATGGCCGCGCAGGTTCGGGAACAGGTCATCGACGCGGCGCCCCGCTTCGGCGCGAGAGGTGATGACCTCAAGCTGTACCTGATCGTGAGTGGACAGCAGACGCAGCAATTCAACACCCGTGTACCCGGTGCCACCCACGATGCCTGCCTTAATCACTTGCCTGTCTCCCCGTTGAGCACGAGCGGAGTTCCTGTCGCCGCGCTGAAATCACGGATAATATAGGATTTTTCCTATCACCGGCGCGGTAATAATGCCCGCCGACGCGCGGAGACCATGCAGGCGAGCCAGTATTTCCAGGACCTTTCCGATTACCGCGCGCTCCTGCCCTACGCCCTGCTTGGACTGGTGGCGGGTCTGTTATCGGCGGCCGCCGTGCTGGCCTTCGAGTGGCAAATTGAGGCTTTCGGGTACCTCTGGCTGGGCGCCGGGTCTCCTGATGGCTTCGAAGCTCTGCCGGCCTGGCAGCGGTTTGCGATCCCGGTGGCAGCGGCGGCCGTGCTGGGCATCGGCTTTGGGGCCCTGAAGCCTGAGGATCGCGAAACCGGGATCGTTCATGTGCTCAGCCGCATGCACAGCCACTACGGCCAGCTGCCGCTGCGCAATGCCCTGGTCCAGTTTTTTGGCGGGGCACTGGCTCTGGCCGGCGGTCATTCCGGTGGCCGGGAGGGTCCCGGTGTACAACTGGGCGCCGCCATCAGTAGCTGGTTGTCAGATTGGCTGCAGCTGCCCAACAACAGCCAGCGAATCCTCATTGCCTGCGGCACGGCGGGAAGTATCGCCGCCGCCTTCAACACGCCTCTCGCGGGCGTCGTGTTCGCGATGGAAGTAATCGTGGCGGAGTACACCGTCATCGGTTTCACGCCGGTGCTGGTCGCCGCCATTAGTGCAACCACCCTCAGCCAGGCCCTGGGTGGTGGATTCAGCGGCTTCGCCATTCCTGAGCTGGGGCTGACGTCGTTGCTGGAGCTGCCGCTGATCCTACTATTGGGCATTGCGGCCGGCGTGGCGGCCGGGGCGTTCGCCTGGCTGCTCAAGCTGTGCCTGCGCGCCGGGCGCCTGCCGCCTCTGGTGCGCTTCCTGATGGCCGGCCTGCTGACCGGCAGCCTCAGTCTGATGGTGCCCGAAGTGCTGGGCTTGGGATACGACAGCCTGGAGCAGGCCGTGCAGGGAGGAATCGGGCCGCTGGCACTGGGCATGCTGCTGGGCGCAAAGCTGCTGGCCACGGCGGTAACCGTGGGCCTCGGGCTGCCCGTCGGCGTCATCGGACCCAGCCTGATAGTAGGCAGCTGCGTCGGCGGGCTGGTGGGCTTTGCAGGCATCGCAGTCCTACCTGAATACGGCTCGGACCTGTCCCTGTACATCGTGATCGGCATGGGAGCCGGCATGGCCGCGATGTTGAATGCCCCGCTGGCAGCACTGTTGGCCGTGGTGGAGTTAACCGGCAACGTGTCGGTGGTGTTCCCCACCATGCTCGCCATTGTCGCTGCCACCCTGACCAATACCGTCGGGCTGCGCGCCCGCTCCGCCCATCGGACAGTCCTGCGCTTCCTGCAACGCGCCGCCCCGGAGGACCCCATCAGCCAGCTGCTGCACCAGACCAATGTGCTCACCGCCATGGATCGCAGCATCCGCGCGTTTAATCACGGGCTGGGCCGGGAAGACTATCCGCTGAACGCATCTCCGAACTGGTGCCTGTTGAAGCGAGAGGAGGAATACCTGTTCCTGGTGCGAGGGGCCGAGGTGACAGACCTGGTAAGCCCGCTGACGGAGGACGCGTACATCGATCTGATGGAGCAGGACCTGCGGCGCTGGTCGATTACCCGGGTATCACCGCGGGCCACCCTGCGAGAAGCCCTCGATGCCATGCGCCGGGAGGATGCCGAAGCCGCCGTGGTGTTGGATAAGCGGGTGACCGGCGACCTGGGCATACGCGGGGTGCTGACTCGCGATATCATTGACCAGTTCTACCTGATGCGGCTGTAGCCCCGGATCAGGACTCTGACGAAGGACCCGACATGCTCTACCTCTGGCTCAAGGCGCTGCATATCATCTTCGTGGTGTGCTGGTTCGCCGGCATCTTTTATCTGCCGCGCATCATGGTGTACTACGCCGCCAGCGAGCACGAAGAAACCCGCCGCCAATTGGCCATCATGTCTCGCAAGCTCTATCGCTTCGTCACGCCGCTGGCGGCCATCGCCATCATCATGGGCCTGGCGTTGATCGCCCTGAACCTCGACTACTACCTCAGCGCACGCTGGCTGTGGGCAAAGCTGCTGGCGGTGGTGTGCCTGGTGGTCTACCACTTCTATTGCGGACGCCTGGTAAAGGCCATCAACGCCGATGCCGACCAGCACACCCACGTCTATTTTCGGGTCTTCAACGAGGTGCCGGTGCTGTTTCTGTTTCTGATAGTCATTCTGGCAATCCTCAAGCCTTTCTGATGACCGCAATAAGAACCACATTGGCGGCGAGCGCAGCATGAACAAGACCACACCAGCGGTGATGTGCGTTGCCGAACTGGATCCCACCGGCGGGGGCGGCATCGCCGCCGACATCGAAACCATGTGCAGCCTGGCCTGCCACTGCACGCCGATCATGACCGCCATCAATATCCAGGACACTCAGGACATCAAGGACTCGGCGATCGTCGACAATCTGCTGCTGATCGAGCAGATGCGCGCAGTGCTGGAAGACATTGACGTGTCGGCGGTCAAGCTGCACCAACTCGCCACGGTGGCGCATATCGAGAGCATTCACACGGTGCTAAAGGATTACCCGGCCAGGCCCACGGTGCTGGACCCGGCCCTCTGGTCGCTGCCCGTGGAGCCCGACTACGGGGACGCGCTATGCGCGCTGCTGCTGCCCCTGACCACCCTGCTGGTGCTCACCGAGCAGGAGGCCCTGGAGCTCGCCGGCAGCGCCGACAATGTCACCGCCTGCGCCCATGAACTGCTGGAGATGGGCTGCGACGCGGTTCTGATTTCAACCGAGCCCGGCATCTATCAGAGTTACGTCAGCCGGCTGTATGGCCGCGCGGGCTTACAGCAGAGCTTCGAGTGGGAGCATCTGCCCAACAACTTCGTCGGCGCCGGCAGCACCTTCGCGGCGGCCATCACTGCCTACATGGCCCACGGCCTGCCCATCCAGTCCGCCGTGCGCCAGGCCAAGGAGTACACCTGGCGGGCACTATCCAATGCCCGCCGCATCGGTATGGGTAAGCTGGTGCCCGGGCGCATCCGTACCCGCGACAGTTGATCGGGGTCGGGACAAACCCACCGCTTGCGGCATTTGGTGGCGAGCACCGGACAGAGTCGCAATAATGGTCGCCAATTCTTCAAGTGAACCGTCATGACTAAATCACAAGAGCTGTTTCAGCAGGCTGCCAGGGTCATTCCCGGCGGCGTCAATTCACCGGTGCGCGCCTTCAAGGCCGTCTCTGGCACCCCGTTCTTCACTGACCGCAGCGAAGGCGCCTATCTGGTCGACGCCGACGGCAAGCGCTACATCGACTACGTGCTGTCCTGGGGCCCGATGCTGATGGGGCACAACCATCCGGCGGTCCGGGAGGCGGTGCGCCGGCAGGCCGAGAAAGGCCTCAGCTACGGCACCCCTACCGAACTGGAGATTCAGCTGGCCGAACGCGTCTGCGACATCTACCCCGGCATGGACATGGTGCGCATGGTCAGCTCGGGCACCGAAGCCACCATGAGCGCCATCCGGCTGGCCCGCGGTTTCACCGGGCGCGACAAGATCGTCAAGTTCGAAGGCTGTTATCACGGCCACTCCGACTCCCTGCTGGTCAAGGCTGGTTCCGGCGCCCTCACGTTCGGCGTACCCAGCTCCCCGGGGGTGCCGGCGGAACTGGTCGAGCACACGGTGACGCTGACCTACAACGACCCTGATCAGGTACGCGAGGCCTTTGCCGAGGCCGGCGACCAGATCGCCTGCATCATCGTCGAGCCGGTGGTGGGCAACATGAACTGCATCCCGCCGCAGCCGGGTTTCCTGGAAACCCTGCGCGCGGTCTGTGACGAGCACGACAGTGTGCTGATCTTCGACGAAGTCATGACCGGCTTCCGCTTCGGTCTGGCCGGTGCCCAGGGCTTCTACGGGGTGCAGCCCGACCTGACCACCCTGGGCAAGGTGATCGGCGGCGGCATGCCGGTGGGCGCCTTCGGCGGCCGCGCCGACATCA
>JANQGK010000344.1 GCA_028277365.1 Halieaceae bacterium
AGTTCCCGAGCCCGCTGACGGCGGATGACATGATGGCGGCGGAGCCGCTGACCCATCTGTACACCAAGCGCATGGTGGCGCAGGACAGCGTGAACCAGGGCGCGGCACTCATCCTCACCACCGTGGGTAAGGCCAAGCAGCTCGGCATTCCGGAATCCAACTGGGTGTACATGCACGGCGCCGCCAAGGGCACCGAGCACGACATGACCGTGCGCCCGGACCCGAGCGTGTCGGCCATGGCCCACGAGGTGGTGCAGCGCGCCTTCGATATGGCGGAAATCAATATCAGGGACATCGCGTTAATCGATATCTATAGCTGCTTCCCGGTGGCGGTGAGCGCCATTGCCGAGGAGTTGGGCCTGCCGCTCGACGGCAGCACCCCGCTGACTCTCACCGGCGGCCTGGCTTTCTTCGGCGGCCCCGGCAACAACTACAGCATGCATGCACTGGCGGAGATGTGGAGCCAGGTGCGCGCAGACCCCTTGCACTACGCCTTTGTGCACGCCAACGGCGGCATGCTCTCCAAGCACGCCACCGGCATTTTTTCCTGCGAGCCCAGCATCGTTGACTGGACGGTGGCCGACACCATCGTCGATCAGGACAGCATCCCCTCTCTGGAAAACGATCTGCACCCGGACCACGGCACGGTACTGGCCTGCACCATCAACTACATGAAGGGTGAGCCGGTGCAGGGCATTGTGCTGGCGGAAACCGACACCGGCGCCCGCTTCGTGGCCCACACCCGGCCCGACGACCAGGCCACGGTGAAGGCCATGGTGGACGAAGAACCCGCCGGCCGCCGCATTGGCGTGCGCGGGGTGGACGACAACGAGTTCGCCCTTCACTTTCACTTTGACGACGAAGCCTGAGGGCTGACACGGGGATGAGCTGCTGGAACTTTGCCGAGGCCATCTACCAGCTGGCCCACTCGGACTGGGGCGAGAAGACCGCCCTGATCCACGCCGACCACAACCTTAGCTACCGGGAACTGGTGGCGCGCGCCGAGGGCATTGCCGATTTCCTCAGTGACCTGGACCTCCCGGCCGGCAGCCACGTGGGCCATTATCTGCGCAACTCCAATGCCTACCTGGAAAGCTTCGTGGGCGCGGGCCTGGCCGGTCACAGCCATGTGAACGTCAACTTCCGCTACACCGACGAGGAGCTGACCGACCTCTGCAACGGTCTCGATATCCGTGTACTGGTGTACGACAGCGAGTTCGCCGGCATCGTGGCAGCCATCCGGCCGAAGCTCACCGAGACCGTTGCCTTTATCGAAGTGGACGACGACGCGGTATTTGGCAGTGGCCGCAAAACCAACGACTTTGCCGCAGCGCTGTCGGAGCTGCAGGCGCGGCGCCCCGACGATTTCCAACGCAAAACCTCCAGCGACGACCTGATCCTGATCGCCACCGGCGGCACCACGGGCCTGCCGAAGGGCACCCAGTGGCGCCACGAGGACATGTTCCGCAAGACCCAGACCGCCACCGGCAATGCCCTGAAGATGATTCTCGGCATAGAGGAACACCCGGCCACCATGGAAGAGCACGTGGCCAACGTGAACCGCCTGCCCGGCGGCATGCCCTTCTTAAGCCTCAGCCCGCTGATGCACGGCGCTGCCTTTATCACCGCCATCATGATGCTGGCCCAGGGCAATCCCGTGTTGACCCTGCAAGGCCGCCGCTTCGACCCGGACGCCACCCTCGACGCGGTGAAGCGCCACGGGGTGGGTTGCATGGTGCTGGTGGGGGACGCCTTCGCCATGCCGCTGACCGAAGCGCTGGAACGGCGGGAAGAGGAAAAGCCCATCGAGAGCCTGCTGATGCTGGTGAGTTCGGGGGCGGCCATGAGCGATGCCAGCAAGGCGGCCTTCCTCAGGCATCAGCCAAACCTGTTTATGATGGACACCCTGGGCTCCTCCGAGGCCATCGGCTACGGCATCTCCACCCCCGAAGCCGGTGTGTTCCAGCCCCTGCCCACCACCCGGGTGTTCGATGAAGACCTCAACCCGGTAGTGCCCGGCAGCGACACCATCGGCATGATCTACTCCGGCGGCTTCTCACCCATTGGCTATTACAAGGAACCCGAGAAATCCGCCGAGACCTTCCTGGAAATCGACGGCACCCGCTTTGTGAAAACCGGCGACCGCTGCACCCTGCGCGAGGACGGTCTGATTGTGCTGCTGGGCCGCGACTCCACGGTGATCAACACCGGCGGCGAGAAGGTCTACACCGTGGAGGTGGAAACCGTGCTGGTGCAGCATCCCACCATCACCGATGCCCTGGTGGTGGGCCTTCCTCACGAGCGCTTCGGCAAACAGGTGGTGGCGGTGGTGGAAGGCCCGAACCTGACCGCTGAGAACCTCGACGTGGCCGGCATCCAGGCCCACTGCCGGGAACACCTGGCGGACTATAAGGTGCCCAAGCTGATCTTCGCCATCGACGACCTCAAGCGCGCCCCCAACGGCAAGCCTGACTATCCTTTCGTAACGGATTACGCCGAGGCCCAGGCCGCTGCATGCTGACGCCCGCTGACGACTACCCGCTACACCAGACTCCCGAACCCTTTGCCTACGCGGGCAGCGACCGCAACTTCTACGATCGTTTCTTCTACAACGCCCAGGCCGATGACGGCAGCTTCTTCATTGCCGTCGCCTTTGGGGTGTACCCGCAGCTCGACATCATGGACGCATCGGTATCGGTGCTGCTGGGTGATAAGCAATACAACCTGCACGCCTCCCGGCACATGCGGGGTGATCGATTGGAACTGAACGTCGGGCCCATATCCATCGACATCGAGGTGCCCATACAGCGCACCAGTATTCACATCGCCGATAACGATGGGCCGATTGCCGGTCACATGACCATGACGGCGCGCCATTTCCCCATCGAGGAACCCCGCTTCACACGGCGGGTGGGTACGCGCCTGCTGATGGACGTGACCCGCATGACCGGAAACGGCGATTGGGAGGGCGAACTGCACGTGGATGGGCAGACCCTGCACCTTGCGCCCGGCACAGTGCGCGGCACCCGCGACCGCAGCTGGGGCATCAGGCCGGTGGGCGCCGGCGACCCGCAGCCGCCACCGGGCGGCCTGCTGAGCCAGTTCTACTGGCTGTGGACACCCGCCAACTTCGACCAGCATGCAGTCTACCTGCACACCAACGATGACGAGCACGGGCGGCCGTGGAATCGCCGCGCCGTGATCGTGCCAGTAGGCGGCGAGCCCATCGAATTCGACAAGATCGATATCAACATCGAGTATCGGCCGGATAGCCGGCGGGTGGGCCAGGCTCACCTGGTATTGGGCGACAGCGAAGCCGAGTTGACCCTGGACGTACAGCGCCACTTCTACATGGCCGGTCTCGGCTACACCCACCCGAGCTGGGGCCACGGCAACGACCACGGCCCGCTGAAAGTCGAGCACGAGATTTATGAACTCGCTAATCTCGACGATAACAACCCCCAGTGGATGCACATCCAGGGTCTGGCCAATGCCCGGCTGGAGTATGAGGGCGAGACCCATCGGGGCCTGGGCGTGGTAGAACAGTTATTCGTCGGCCCCCATGCGCCCAGCGGCATGGCCGACCTGTTCGACCCCGCGGACCCCGCGTGAGCGACATACCGGTGAGCCCCGCCGACTTCACCAGCGCCTGGCTGGAACAGGGGCTGGGCGCCCCATCCGGCAATCTGCCCGGTGCCGATGGCTTCGCTGTCAAAATCTGCCAGGCTGCCG
>JANQGK010000074.1 GCA_028277365.1 Halieaceae bacterium
CACCCTCGACGGGCTCTTCGGGCTCTTCCTTCACCGGCGGCATGATGCTGGCCACCATCAGGTCCTGGTCGTCGCCGTGGCTGAGGGCGGTGGCCTCAACACCTTTCGGCAGCTTCAGGTCGGTGAGGTGGATGTTGTCGCCGACGTTGAGGCCGGCCATGTCCACCTCGATGAACTCAGGCATGTCACCCGGCAGGCAGGTGATCTCAATCTCGGTCACGGCGTGCTGTACCACACCGTTCTCCAGCTTCACGCCCGGCGCTTCTTCTTCATTGACGAAGTGCAACGGCACGTTGATCTTGATCGCCACGTCATCGCTGACGCGCAGGAAGTCGGCGTGCATAACGCGGTCCTTGGCAGGATGGCGCTGCAGGTCCTTGAGAATGGCCTTCTCCTTGGCGGAGCCCACATGCAGTGTCAGGATGTGAGAATAAAACGCCTCGTTCTCCAGCGCGTGCTCCAGATCCTTGCGGATCAGGGACAGCGGCTGCGGCGGCTTGTCGCCACCGTAGAGAATGGCGGGTATGGAGTCGGAGAGACGACGCAGGCGGCGGCTCGCACCTTTCCCCATGTCGTCCCGGACCTCTGCGGTCAGTTCAAAGTCAGACATTGTCTGTACCTCATATCTTCTAGATGAAGAGTGTCACTGGATGGCCTGCGACCGGCGTCCCCAGCGGGTTGCTGAATACGCTGCTCAGGTGAACAGCGCGCTAATACTTTCCTCGTTGCTGACCCGGCGCATGGCTTCTGCCAGCAGGTCGGCAATGGTCAACTGGCGAATCCGCGGACACTTGTCAGCGGCGCCGTTCAACGGAATCGTGTCCGTCACCACCAGCTCGTCCAACTGCGAGCTGTTCACGTTGTCAATTGCGTTGCCGGACAACACCGGGTGGGTGCAGTAGGCCACAACCTTGTCGGCGCCTTTTTCCTTCAAGGCGTCCGCTGCCCGGCACAGGGTGCCTGCGGTATCGACCATGTCATCTACCAGCAGGCAGGTGCGTCCTTCGACATCGCCGATGATGTTCATCACCTGGGCCTCGTTGGCCTGGGGCCGGCGCTTGTCGATGATGGCCAGGTCCACCTCGTGGAGCTGCTTGGCCACCGCCCGCGCCCGTACCACACCGCCGATGTCCGGTGACACCACCACCAGGTTCTCGTAGTGGCAGCGCTCGATGTCGTCATTGAGCACCGGCGAGCCATAAATGTTGTCCACCGGGCAGGTAAAAAAGCCCTGGATCTGCTCCGCGTGCAGGTCCACGGTCAAAACCCGATCAACGCCTACACTGGTCATCATGTCAGCCACCACTTTGGCGCTGATCGGCACTCTTGAAGAGCGCACCCGGCGATCCTGCCGCGAGTAGCCGAAGTAGGGCACCACCGCGGTGATGCGCGTCGCCGAGGCACGCTTCAGGGCGTCGATCATGACAATCAGCTCCATCAGATTGTCATTGGTCGGCGCACAGGTTGATTGCAGGACGAAGACGTCCTTGCCGCGCACGTTCTCGTTGATTTCCACGGCGACTTCGCCGTCGCTGAACTTGCCTACGTCGGCGTTGCCTAGCGGGATGTGCAGCTTTCTGGTGACCCTGGCGGCAAGCTCCGGATTGGCATTGCCGGTGAACACCATCATTTTTGCGGTCACGGTTTGTTTCCTTTGCCCGGGCTGTGTGCTGTCCCGGGCGTCACTGCCCGGGCCGATAAAATGGCTGGGGTGGTAGGATTCGAACCTACGAATGCCGGGATCAAAACCCGGTGCCTTGCCACTTGGCGACACCCCAGTAATTTGTCAGTCAGCCTCGCCGGTGTGCCTGCTTGCCGTTTCCGTTATTACGGCAGTGTCACCCTCTCCAGGTCATCTAGAGTGGGTGACCGGTCAAGCCCGGCGGCGATGAAGCTGTTCCAGTCCGCCGGCAAGCTGTCCTGTACCGTCTTTGCCCGCTCGCTGGAATCAAAGCTTGAGTACACACAGGCGCCGGTGCCCGTGAGCCTGGCTGGCGCATATTTTTCCAGCCAATTCAA
Organism: Halieaceae bacterium; assembly: GCA_028277365.1. Lineage (GTDB taxonomy): Bacteria > Pseudomonadota > Gammaproteobacteria > Pseudomonadales > Halieaceae > JANQIO01. The sequence continues at coordinate 2,020 of JANQGK010000074.1, forward strand.
TGCTTTATCTACTTCAGGGTGGAGGCGGCGGACCACGTTTTCGCAGTCGTTTTGCCCACCCCCCGCAAAAAAGGTCGCTATTGTGATGGGAGCGGTGTTGCGTGTCAATTCCCGGTGGGAAAAAACTTCCGCAGTGCCCACGGAGCAGTCCGGGGCGATCACCAGATAGTGTCTGGGAGGCAATTCCAGCGGCGTGAGCTGCTCGCCCACGCCCTCTGCCCAGGCGCTGTGGCCATGCACAAACAGCGGCACATCGGCACCGAGTTCGAGGCCGATGGCGGCCAACTCCGGCGGGCTCAGATTGAGGCCCCAGAGCCGGTTCAGTGCCAGCAGCACGGTAGCGGCGTTGGAACTGCCGCCGCCGAGGCCGCCGCCGGCGGGAATGCGCTTGTGAATGCGAATGTCGGCGCCTCCAGGCGCACCGGCCACGGCCTGCAGGCGCCGGGCGGCGCGCATGGCCAGGTTGTCATCGGCAGGCAGGTCCAGTCCGGGGCAAACGAGGCTGAGTTCTTCGGCCGGTGTTATCTCCACGCTGTCGCCGTAGTCCAGCAGTTGAAACACGGTCTGCAGCGTGTGGTAGCCATCGGCGCGACGCCCGGTGATGTGCAGGAACAGGTTGAGTTTGGCCGGCGACAGCAGCCGGATCCGGGTCACGGCGCCAGCGTCCACTGTTTCAGCAGGATCTTGCCGCTTACGTCCGCGCGCTGGAAACGAATCACCCGGGGCAGAGAGGTGTTCTCGACATCGCGGTATTCCGAGTATTCGATACGCCAGCCGGCCTGCTCCAGCCAGGCGAGCCGGCCGTCGGTCAACTGTTGCCGGGCCGGGCCGGGAGCGGGCAGACCGCGCAACCACCAGGGCAGATAGTCGGTGGGCAGGCGCCAGCCAAATTCGCTGCGCAGCAGGTCGTCTTCCGGCGGCAGTGGCCGGCGCTCGCCATCCCGCAGCAGGCTCAGCGTGCCGCCCTCGCGCAGCAGGGTCGCTTGCTTCAAGCCCATGGGGCCAGACAGCGTCATGGCAAAGTCATCCTGCGCCTGCTGCCAACGCAGGGAGGCGGTGTCGCCGCCGGCCTCGGTACGCACCGCGATGCGGCCGGAAAAGGCCCAGTCTTCCAGGGCGGTGACTCTGTCGCGGTGCTGGCGCCAGTCGATCGTATCGGGTGTCGAAACGCTGGCGCAGCCGGCTAGCACGCCGTGCAGAACAATCAGGAAAAAGCAGGCAGCGACGCGCGGCATTCAGCGGTCGGCGAGATCGGCACCCAGTCGCTGGATGGTTTCCAGCAGGATTGCATGCCCGGGGCTGTTGTTGAGCGCCCGGTCCCAAATGGCCACGGCGGCCTCATCGCGACCCATGACCCACAGCACTTCGCCCAGGTGGGCCGCCACTTCCGGGTCGGGGAAGGCGCGATAGGCACGCTGCAGGTAGTCCAGCGCCACGTCGTACTCACCCATGCGGTACTTGACCCAGCCCCAGCTGTCGAGGATGGCCGGCTCCTCGGGATTGATGGCCAGGGCCCGGGCGATCAGTTGGTCAGCCTCGAGATAGCGGTCGGTCCGGTTGGCCAGCATGTAGCCCAGGGCATTGAGCGCGGTCGAGTTGTCCGGGTCAGTGGCGAGGATCCGCCGCAGGTCCGACTCCGCTTCCACCAGGTTGCCAAGCCGCTCCGCGACGATCGAGCGGGAATAGCGCAGGGAGAT
>JANQGK010000212.1 GCA_028277365.1 Halieaceae bacterium
CAGCGCCCACTCTACAAAACTCGGCTCAGACACATTTAGAATCAAAAATTACATGAATCAATGAGTCACTTAGTGTCTGAATAGTCGTATGCCTATCCCGACAAAAAGTGCCCACACATCTGTCTTTATCTTCTTGTTAAACAACGCTGCGCTCGCTGTGGACCGCAGGAAGGCCCGGCGTTCATCCCTGGGAACCGACTTCGCGATGTCTCCATCGCCTGATTTCCCGGGGCTCACCCCGAACCGAGGACGCGTATTATACGCATCGGATCGGATGTGGCAACACCCATTACAAAGTTTTTTCAGGACTGTTACGGGTAGGCCTATCGCTATGAAATATAGACCAAATTCCAGAGTCTGCCGGGACGCTTAGGCGCCGCCGCTGCGCTCGAACAGGTGGTACTTCTTCTTGCCCAGCCGCACCAGATAGAAGCGGCCGTAAACCGCCTTTTCCAGGGCAAAACTGGTGGCAGGGTCCATGTTGTCGGCTTCGGTCAACGCCTCACCGTTGACCAGCACCGCGCCGCGCCCCAGGGCGTCTTTTACCTGCTTTCCGGAGTTGGCCATACCGGCGTCGGTCAGCAGCTGAGTCACGGTGCCCACTGCCATCTGCTCAGCACCAAGTTCGCTGCTCGGCAGGCCGTCCAGGCGCAACTGAGAAAGATCGTCCTCAGACAGGCTTGAAGTATCGCCGCTGAACAAGGCCTCGGTGATCCGCTGGGCGGCGGACAGGCCCGCTTCCCCGTGGACCAATCGAGTGACTTCCCCGGCGAGGATTGCCTGGGCTTCCGGGCGGCCCTGCCGCTCGCGGTCCGCCGCCTCGATGTCGGCTATGTCTGCCACATCGAGGAAAGTAAAGTAGCGCAGGAATCGGTAAACATCTGCGTCCGCGGTATTGATCCAGAATTGATAGAAGGCATAGGGCGAGGTGCGCGCCGGGTCGAGCCAGATGGTTCCCGACTCGGTTTTGCCAAACTTGGTGCCGTCCGCTTTTGTCACCAGGGGCATGGTCAGACCATATACCTGCTCGCCGTGCAGGCGCCGGGTCAGGTCGATACCGCCGGTGATATTGCCCCACTGGTCCGAGCCGCCGATCTGCAGAGTACAGCCATAGCGATGGTTGAGCTCTGAGAAGTCGTAAGACTGCAAAATCATGTAGGTGAACTCGGTAAAACTGATACCGCTGCCTTCACGCTCTATGCGCTGCTTTACCGACTCTTTCTGGATCATGGCATTCACCGAGAAGTGCTTGCCGATATCCCGCAGAAAATCGAGCACGCTCTTGTCCGCCGTCCAGTCCAGGTTGTTCACGACCACCGCGGAGTTCTCACCACAGTCGAAGTCGACGAAGGCCTCTACCTGGCAGCGAATCTTCTCCACCCAGCCCGCCACGACGTCCGGCGTATTCAGTTGCCGCTCCTGGGCCTTGAAGCTAGGGTCACCCACCAGCCCGGTGGCACCGCCGACCAGGGCAATCGGCTTGTGTCCCGCCAGCTGAAAGCGGCGCAGCATCAGCAGGGGCACCAGGGAGCCAATATGCAGGCTGTCGGCGGTGGGGTCGAAGCCACAATAGAGCGTGCGACTCCCACTGGCGAGATGTTCAGAAAGCTCTGCCTCGCTGGTGAGCTGGAACACCAGCTCGCGCGCGTTCAGGTCCTCGAGAATTGGGCTCCCCATCACAATAGTTCCCTAAGGGCTGGATATTTGCCGGATTTTCGTCCACAAAAAGGAAGCGCGAACCATACCCGAACCCCTGCCAAATGCAAGGCGGCGGCTGCGTCGGAGGCAGCAATGGCAAAAGCCGGGCGGGCGGGGTTCCTATATTGCGTAATCTTTTGAAAAAACTGGTTTTTGTTATACTCCGGGAATATAAGAAGCCTCCATTAAGACCAATGACCAGGGTGACGCCACCATCCGGCGCTACACGCGCCCCTGAGTACCCACGATTCCCGCGCCGACACCTGGTCGTCGCGGCGATAGGCGCTATCGCGGTCACTCTGCTCTTAGCCCTGGTTCCCAGCGACGATGTCTCTGCCAGCCGCGCCGTGGTGCAGATCGCCCTGCCATTGGAAGCGCCCAGCAAAATCCCCGTGGAGCCCGTCGCCGACGTGCCCGAGACCTGGGTCGATATCACGGTCAACCCCGGCGACAACCTGTCACTGCTGTTCGGGCGTGCCGGCCTCACCGACACCGACCTCTACCACCTGGTCAGCAAGGCGCCCCAGGGCAAATCACTGACTCGTCTGTTCCCCGGCGAAAACATCGGCTTCCTGCTCGATGACGACGGCCGGCTGGCGGCACTGAAGCGCGTCAAGTCGCCACTGGAAACGGTGATCCTGCGCCGCGAAGGTGATAGCTACATCGCGGAAGAGATTCGGCGTAAACCCGAAGTACACCGCAGTTTTGCCTCGGCCCGCATTGACTCCTCGCTGTTCCTCGCCGGCCAGCAGGCCGGGCTGCCGCAAACCCTGATCATGGAACTGGCCAACATCTTCGGCGGCGTCATCGATTTCGTGCTCGACCCGCGCAAGGGAGATGTCTTCCACGTGGTTTACGAAGAGCTGTACCTCGACGGTGAGAAGTATAAAAACGGCAACATCCTCGCCGCCGAGTTCGTCAACCAGGGCAAGAGCTACACGGCCTACCGCTACGTGGACGAAACTGATCGCCCGGGCTATTTCTCCGCTGAAGGGGTCAGCATGCGACGTCAATTCATGCTTGCTCCTGTCGACTTCACCCGCGTTAGCAGCAACTTCAATCCGCGCCGTTTGCATCCGATTTATAAGACTCGTCGGCCCCATCGTGGCATCGACTACGCCGCACCGCGCGGCACCCCGGTTTTTGCCGCCGGCGACGGTCGCGTTACCGAGGCAGGCTACACCAAGGCCAACGGCAACTATGTGGTGATCCAGCACGGCCAGGCCTACACCACCAAGTACCTGCACCTGAACAAGCGCCGGGTGCGCAAAGGTGATCGCGTTGCCCAGAACCAGGTTATCGGCACGGTGGGTTCCACCGGCGCCGCCACCGGTCCGCACTTGCACTACGAATTCCTGGTGAACGGAGTGCACCGCAACCCGCGCACCATCCACAAGAAGCTTCCCAAGGGCAAAACCCTCACCCAGGAAGAGCTGCCCCGCTTTCTTGCTCAGACCCAGGGCTTCCAGCTGCAGCTGGCCTCCATCCGGCAACAGCAGCTGGCCCTCAACCAGACCGACGCCCCGCGCTGAAGTCCCGTGCCCGACGACCTGCTTGTCGGCCTGATGTCTGGCACCAGCATGGATGCCATAGATGCCGTGCTGGTGAGGGTTGGAACCCGGGACTTCGAACTGCTCGCCTGCCACGAGCACCCCATACCACCGACTTTGCGGGAGCAGATACACACGCTGTCGCACCCCGGCGAGCAGGAAATTCACGGCCTCGGCCAGCTCGACCGCCAACTGGGTGAGTACTTTGCCGACGCGACACGCCTCCTGCTGAGCCAATCCGGCACGCCGGCGGAGCAAGTGCGCGCCATCGGCAGCCACGGCCAGACCGTGCGCCATCACCCCCCCAGCGTCACCGCGCCCGGTGAGCCGGCCTACACGCTGCAGATCGGCGACCCCAACATCATTGCCGAGCGCACCGGCATCACCACCGTGGCCGATTTCCGCCGCCGCGACCTGGCCGCCGGCGGAGAAGGCGCGCCGTTAGTGCCGGCCTTTCACGACTTCCTGTTCGCAGATGCACAAAAGCGCCGCGCCGTGGTAAACATCGGAGGCATCGCCAATGCGTCGCTGCTGCTGGACGGCGAGGTGAGCGGGTTTGACACCGGCCCGGGCAATACGCTGCTCGACCATTGGATTTTTCGCCATCGGGGAGAGCACTACGATCCCCTGGGCGCCTGGTCCGCGGAAGGGGAGGTGGACAGCGGACTGCTGGCTGCGCTGGCAGCCCACCCCTACCTGGCGCTGCCCTCGCCCAAGAGCACCGGCAAGGAGGCCTTCAACCTGGATTGGCTGGACCAGGTGCTGGCAGGCCTGCCGGCGATTTCACCGCAGGATGTACAGGCAACCCTGGCCGAGTTCGCCGCCCTGAGTATCACTGAAAGCCTTGCCGGGTTTGCGCTGGACGATGTGTACGTATGCGGCGGAGGCGCCTCCAACACCGACTTGATGCGGCGCTTATACCAGCGCCTGTCACCGGTCTACCTGGGCACAACAGCGGAACTGGGCTGTGACCCGGCCTGGGTCGAAGCGGCGGCTTTTGCCTGGCTGGCCTGGCGCACCCTGCAGGGACTACCCGGCAATGTGCCGGCGGTGACTGGGGCCGGCGGCCCGCGGGTATTGGGAGCGATTTTCCCCGGCGCGACGGCCCGGGACTAGTCAGATCGAGAAGGAAGCACCACAGCCACAGGTAGTGGCCGCATTGGGGTTGTTGACGATAAAGCGAGCGCCCTCAAAGCCTTCTGTGT
>JANQGK010000132.1 GCA_028277365.1 Halieaceae bacterium
CAGGAGGGCTTCCGGCTGGGCTCCATCAGCCTGCCCATGGAGTTTGGCAACCGCGAACACACCTCGCTGCGGCTCGCCATTGCCAACACTGTCAGCGAAGGCGCAGGCAGCATTGCGCCCCTGCTCGGCGGCGTGGTGGCGGCGGCGCTGGGTTACGGCGCCGTGTTCGTGGCTGCCAGCGCCCTCCTGTGCCTGGGGTTCGCGGTATTGCTGAGTGTGCAGGAGCCGCGCTTCCAACGCTGACTGGCAGCCCGGCGCCGCGCGGACTACCTTGAAGTGACAGTCATTCAGGAGATCACAATGGAAAAGGTCACCGGCATCGGCGGCTTGTTCTTCCGCGCCAAGGACCCGGCAGCGCTGGCAGCCTGGTACGAAGAGCACCTGGGTGTGTCCCGGGTGCCCACCGACTACGACACCTCGCCCTGGACCCAGAACGCCGGGCCCACGGTGTTTGCCCCCTTCTCTGAGAACACGGATTACTTCGGCCGCCCCGAGCAGGCCTGGATGATCAATTTCCGTATCGACAACATGGACGCCATGGTGGCACAGCTCGAGGCCGCCGGCATCGAGGTCGAGCAGGACCAGGCAGAATACCCCAACGGTCGCTTCGCCCGCGTCTACGACCCGGAGGGCAACCCCATCGAGTTGTGGGAGCCAGCCACTCCCGGCTGATGTGCGCCCTCAGTCGGTAATCGACGAGTAGACAATCGACTGTAGCTGCCCCCGGAAATCAAAGGTGCCCGAGGGGATCAGCTGGGTCATAAAGATCACCACCAGGTCCTCAGTCGGGTCCACCCAGAACAGGGTGCTGGCCAGGCCTCCCCAGTTAAACTCCCCGACCGAACCGAGGGTGCCGTTGGCGACCGGGTCCAGCCGGGTGGCAAAGCCCAGCCCGAAGCCGATGCCGTCGTAGCTGGTCTCACTGAAGCTGCCGCGGGCCCAGCCAGCCAGGTCTCCGCCGTCGGGCAAGTGATTGGCGGTCATCATAGCCAGGGTGCGCGGGCCGATGATGCGTGCCCCGTCCAATTCACCGCCGTTGCGCAGCATGCTGCAGAAGCGGTAGTAGTCGGCCATGGTCGAGACCAGGCCACCGCCGCCGCTGAAGAAGCTCCGGTCCCGGTAGGCGCTGGCCTGGCCGTCATCTTCCAGGGCGATGGATTTGTCCATGTTGCGCTGGTAGCAGGAGGCCAAGCGCTCGACCTTATCGTCCGTGATGTTGAACCCCGTGTCTTGCATTCCCAGCGGCTCGAAGATGTGTTGTCTGAGGTAGTCGTCGAAGCGCTGCCCCGACATCACCTCTACCAGGTAGCCGAGCACGTCGGTAGCCACCGAGTAGTTCCAGGCGGTGCCGGGCTCGAATTCCAGTGGCAGTTTGGCCAGGCCCTCGATCATGTCGCGCAGGGTCTGGCCCTGTTTCAGGCTGCCGATGCGGGCCTTGCGGTAGCCGTGGTCGACATTGGTGGCGTGCAGGAAGCCGTAGGTCAGCCCCGACATGTGGGTGAACAACTGGCGCACGGTCATCGGCTGCTGGCAGGCCACGGTGTCGTACATCGGCCAGCTGCCGGCTTTGTAAACCCGCAGGTCGCGCCACTCCGGAATAAAGCGGTGCACCGGATCGTTGAGGTGGAACAGGCCGCGTTCGTAAAGCTGCATGAGGGCGATGGAGGTAATCGGCTTAGTCATCGAGTAGATGCGGAAGATGGTGTCCTCCTCCACCGGCAGGTCGCGCTCCAGGTCACGCCGGCCTTCTTTCTCCAGATAACAGACCTTCCCGCGGCGGGCCACCAGGGTCAGGCTGCCGGGAATCTTGCCGGGTTCAATGTAGCGGCTGCGCAGGTGCTCGCCGATGCGCTCCAGCCGCTCTGCACACATGCCGACCTCAGCGGGTTCTACCCGTTTCATAAAGACTCCTTATTGACTAACGATGTTGGGAATGCAGGTGTTCCCGGAACGCCGGCAGCACCTCGGCCTCGAACCAGGGGTTGCGCTTCAGCCAAAGCTGATTGCGCGGTGACGGGTGTGGCATCACCCAGTAGCGCGGCGCCCAGGCCTGCCAGTGCCGCACTCGTTCAGTGAGGCTGCTTTTCGCATCCAGCGGCCCATTCCAGTCCAGATACCGATCCTGGGCATACCTGCCCAGCAGCAGCGTGGTGCGGATATTCGGCAACCGTTCGAGCAACGCCTCATGCCAGGTCTCGGAACAAATGGGCGGGGGCGGCAGGTCGCCGGACTTGCCCTTGCCGGGGTAACAGAAGGCCATGGGGATAATCGCCACCCGCCGCTCGTCGTAAAATGCCTCACGGTCCATCTGCAGCCATTCCCGCAGCCGGTTGCCGCTGGGGTCGTTCCAGGGAATGCCGGTTTCATGCACTTTAGTGCCGGGTGCCTGGCCGATGATCAATAGCTCCGCGTCCTCGTGGGCGCGCAGCACCGGGTTGGGGCCCAGGGGCAATTCGCAGCGGGTGCAGGCGCGCACATCGGCGAGCAGGTCGATAAGCGGTATCATGGCGCCATCATGCTACTGCATCACCTTCATCGCGGCGAGGGCCCAGCCGTCCTGTTGCTGCACGGCCTGTTCGGTTCCGCCGCCAACCTCGGCATGGTGGCGCGCGGGCTGGCACACCAGTACAGCGTGTATTCACTGGACCTGCCCAACCACGGTCAGTCGCCCCGTCGGGAGGTGATGCACTACCCGGCCATGGCTGCCGACGTGGTGGCGTTTATCGAGTCCATGCAGCTCGCTCCCTGCCGGGTACTGGGTCACTCCATGGGCGGCAAAGTGGCCATGCAGCTCGCCCTGGAACGGCCGGACCTGGTGGACCGGCTGGTAGTGGCGGACATCGCACCGGTGCAGTATCCACCCCATCACGATGCGGTGCTGGCGGGCCTGGACGCGGTGGCCGACGCCGTGCCCACCGACCGCCGAAGCGCCGAAGCGGTGCTGGCCCAACATGTCAGAGAGCCCGGCGTGCGAGCCTTCCTGCTGAAGAGCTGGCAAAGGGATGCCAACGGTCATTGGGGCTGGCTGATCAATCGCGAGGCCATCAAGGCCAATTACCATTACCTGGGGGAACCCAACCGGCCTCCCGTCCCGGGCGGGCAATTCGAAGGCCCGGTGCTGTTTATTGCCGGCAGCGAATCCGGCTACGTTAAACCCGAACACCGCGAGGCCGTCCTGGCGCTGTTCCCCAACGCCGAGGTGAAATTCATAGAGGGCACCGGCCACTGGCTGCACGCGGAAAAACCTGCCGCCTTTAATAAGCTGGCGGCGCGCTTCCTGGCCGGCTAAGCAGAACAAATCTGCGGCAGCTCAGTGGCATTGCAGGGCTGTTCCGGTACAATCGCCGGCTTGATTCCAGAGGGCTATTTACGTGACCCGCCGCACCCTGTCCCAACTCGAAAATCACGACGATTTTATCCGCCGCCACGTGGGCCCCGGCCCCGCTGAACAGCTCGAAATGGCCCAGGCCCTGGGCTACGACAGCCTCGACGCCGTTATCGATGACACGGTGCCGGAACTCATTCGCCGCCGCGAGCCGATGGCACTGGGCGCACCGCAAACCGAGCAGGCGGTGCTGGCAAAGCTGCGGGAGATTGCCGACAAGAACACGGTCATGCGCTCTTGCATTGGCATGGGTTACGCCGACACCTTCACCCCCGCGGTGATCCAGCGCAACGTGCTGGAAAACCCCGGCTGGTACACCGCCTACACCCCCTACCAGCCAGAGATTTCCCAGGGCCGACTGGAGGCCCTGCTGACCTACCAGCAGATGGTGATGGACCTGACCGGCATGGACCTGGCCAATGCCTCCATGTTGGACGAGGGCACCGCCGCTGCCGAGGCCATGACCCTGCTGCAGCGGGTCAACAAGAAAAACCGCAGCCGCACTTTCATCGTGTCCTACCGCTGCCACCCGCAGACCATCGCCGTGGTGAAAACCCGTGCCCAGCCGCTGGATATCGAGGTGGTGGTGGGCGATCCCGAGGAACTGGTAGGCAACACCGAGGCCTTTGGCGTGTTGCTGCAGTACCCGGGCACCCACGGTGAAGTGGTCGACCTGGAACCGTTTATCGAGCGCGCCCACGAGCACGGTGCACTGGTGGCGGTGGCTGCCGATATCATGTCGCTGCTGCTGCTGAAGGCGCCGGGCGAGATGGGCGCCGACGTGGTAGTGGGGAACAGCCAGCGCTTCGGCGTACCCATGGGCTACGGCGGCCCCCACGCCGCTTTCTTCGCCACCCGCGATGCCTACAAGCGTTCTACCCCGGGCCGCATCATCGGCGTGTCCATCGACCGCCGCGGCAACCAGGCCCTGCGCATGGCCATGCAGACCCGCGAGCAGCACATCCGCCGCGAGAAGGCCACCAGCAATATCTGCACCGCCCAGGCCTTGTTGGCGATGATGGCGGCCTTCTACGCGATGTATCACGGCCCCGAGGGCCTGCGCCGCATTGCCGAGCGCATCCACCACTTGACCGCCATCCTCAGGGCGGGCCTGGCCGAACAGGGGTTTACGCCGGATAGCGAATTCTTCTTCGACACCCTCACCTTCACGGTGGGCGACCAGCACGCGGCCATCGCCGAGCGCGCCCTGGCGGCGGGTTACAACCTGCGCATCGTCGATGACAACCGCGTGGGTGTGAGCCTGGACGAGACCACCAGCCGCGAAGACGTGGCGGCCCTCATAGCTGCATTCGCCGGCAGCGACTCCACCGCGGATATCGAGGCGCTGGACGCCGCCATCGACGGCCAGCCTGGCGTCCCGGAACACTTACAGCGCGAGGCCAACTACCTGCAGCACCCGCTGTTCAACGACTTCCACTCGGAAACGGAAATGCTGCGCTACCTGCGCAGACTGGAGAGCAAGGACATTGCCCTCAACCGCGCCATGATTCCGCTGGGCTCCTGCACTATGAAGCTCAACGCCACTACCGAGATGGTCGCCGTAACCTGGCCGGAGTTCGGGCGGATGCACCCCTACGCGCCGGAAGACCAGGCGGCCGGTTACCGGCAGCTACTGGACGAGTTGGAGCACATGCTGCTGGAGTGCACCGGCTACGACGCCATTTCCATGCAGCCCAACGCCGGCGCCCAGGGCGAGTACGCAGGCCTTTTGACCATCAAGCGCTACCACGAGAGCCGCGGCGACCACAGCCGGGACATCTGCCTGATCCCCAGTTCCGCCCACGGCACCAACCCTGCCAGCGCCGCCATGGCCGGCATGAAGGTGGTGATTGTCGAGTGCGACAAACACGGCAACGTCGACATGGACGACCTGAAGGCCAAGGCCGAGCGCCACAGCGAGGAACTGGCGGCCATTATGGTGACCTACCCGTCCACCCACGGCGTGTTCGAGGAGAGCATTGTCGAGCTGTGCGAGATCATCCACAGCCACGGCGGCCAGGTCTATGTAGACGGTGCCAACCTCAACGCCCTGGTAGGTCTGGCGGCCCCCGGCAAGTTCGGCGCCGACGTGTCGCACCTGAACCTGCACAAGACCTTCTGCATTCCCCACGGCGGCGGTGGCCCCGGCATGGGCCCGATCGGCGTGGGTGCGCACCTGGCGCCCTTCCTGCCCAACCACCCGCTACACGGTGATGAGGGCACAGACCACGTCACCGACGTTATCGCCAGTGCGCCTTTTGGCAGCGCCTCCATCCTGCCGATCTCCTGGGCCTATATTGCGCTGATGGGTGCGGCGGGCCTGGAGCACGCCTCCAAAGTGGCGATCCTCGGTGCCAACTACATCGCCCACCGCCTCAAGGGACACTTCCCGATTCTGTACACCGGGCGCAACGGCAGGGTGGCGCATGAGTGCATCATCGACATCCGCCCGCTCAAAGAAGCCAGCGGCATTACCGAGGAAGACGTGGCCAAGCGCCTGGTGGACTACGGCTTCCACGCCCCCACCATGTCATTCCCCGTGGCCGGCACCCTGATGGTGGAGCCCACCGAGAGCGAGAGCCTGTTTGAGCTGGACCGCTTCTGCGACGCGCTGATCGCCATCCGCGAGGAGATTCGCGCCGTGGAACAGGGCAAGGCTGAAGCCGACACCAGTATGCTGCGCAACTCGCCGCATACGCTGGCTGACGTGATTGCCGATGACTGGGCCTTCCCCTACAGCCGCGAGGAAGCCGCCTACCCGGTGGAAAGCCTCAAGCGCAACAAGTACTGGGCACCGGTCAACCGCATCGACAACGTCTACGGAGACCGTCACCTGATCTGTTCCTGCCCGTCGATTGATTCCTACCGCGAGCCTATTCCCGAGGACTGAGACTGAGGCCGGTCAGCGCCCCGGTCTGCTCAAACTGTCAGGTACAGCACTGCTGCGGCGTAAATGGCGAAGAGTATTGTCATGCTCTTCGACCAGGCAGGCTTTAACAGAAATGCCAGCATCAGCACGGCACCGAGCCCCGCCACCAGGATCGACGGCTGGGCCGCGTTCTCGAGCATGATGATGTTGACGTAGGGGCCCAGCAGAAAGTAACCCAGCATGGATCCCGCCGACACTCTGCCCAGAGACCGGCTGTGGCGTAGGAAGTCCAGTTCCCGGTCACTGGCGACGTCGTAGTCCTCCACGGGCAACGCCAGCTCCGCGGCACCGTAGATGAACACCGTGCAGGCTACCAGCACGAAAAAGTCCAGGAAGTTCCACTCGGGGTAGTCTCTCAGCTCCCAGCCGACCCACCACATCTGCAGGATGAACACCATGATGCAGCTGGCCCACAGGGCTGTGGTCCAGTGAAACTTGATGCGGCCGTGCGCTCGGATCAGCCCACCCATCTCACCCAGTAGGCGGGTCATAGACAGGCCGAGGATGATCGAGATGGTGACAAAAACGTACTCGTGCTGGGTCAGGGAATGCCCCTTACAGGATGACTTGCTGCCACCAATGTAGTGAAAAGACATGCCCCTGTGAAGGTTTGTGCTGGGGCCACTACCCATAGCTTAGTAACGTGCGACCTACGCGCAGGCGTCGGTTATCTCAGCAATAACGCTCCGGTAGCCGAGAACCTGACACGCGTCACAGGCCTTCCCTGCAGAAAAGCTATCGATTTTGTTAGCCTCTCTAGCTCACGCAATTCTGAGACGACATGGAGAGCTCAATGCACACGATAAAAACTCTGGTTACCGGCCTGTTCATTTCACTGCTACTGGCGGCTTGCGGGCAAAGCGACGAAAACGGCATGGAGAACTCCGCCGAAGAGGCCAAGGAATCCATGCAACAGCCTATGGAAGGCGCATCCGACAAGATGAAGGACACGATGGACAACGCTTCAGACACCATGAAGGACGCCATGGATGACGCTTCAAACGCCATGGAAGAAGGGGCCGAAACCGTTGAGGAAGCCGCGACAGAAACCAAGGATGAGATGATGGGCGCGGTCGAAGAACTCAAGAAGTAAGCCCCGCCTGCGTGCCCGCAGGTCAAGCTGCGGGCGCTGCAAACCAGTGCCGGGTGCGGTTCGCGAAGTACACCAGCGACAGCATCACCGGCACTTCCACCAGCACGCCTACCACGGTGGCCAGCGCCGCACCGGAATTCAGACCGAACAGCGAGATGGCTACCGCCACCGCCAGCTCGAAGAAATTGCTGGTGCCGATCATGCAGGCCGGCGCGGCAATACTGTGGGGCAGCTTAAGCGCTTTCGCGGCACCGTAGGCGATGGCAAAAATACCGTAGGTCTGGATCAGCAGGGGCACGGCTATCAGGCCGATCACCATTGGCTGGTCGATGATTTTTTCGGCCTGGAAGCCAAACAACAGCACTACCGTCGCCAGCAGGCCCACCACCGACCAGGGTTTTACCGCGGCCAGGAAGTCCGCCAATTCGTGATGATCCCGGGTGTCTCGTTCAAGGCGCCGCCGGGTCAGGGCACCGGCCACCAGCGGCAGCAGCACGTACAGCACCACCGACAGCAGCAGCGTTTCCCAGGGTACGGCGATGTCACTGACACCCAGCAGAAAGGCCGCGATCGGTGCAAAGGCAAACACCATGATGATGTCGTTTACCGACACCTGCACCAGTGTGTAGTTGGCATCACCCTTGGTGAGCTGGCTCCACACAAACACCATGGCGGTGCAGGGGGCCACACCCAACAGGATCATGCCGGCAATGTATTCGTTGGCCGTCTGGGGGTCGACCAGGCCTGTAAAGAACACCCGGAAGAACAGCCAGCCCAGGGCCGCCATGGTGAAAGGCTTGATCAGCCAGTTGATCACCAGCGTGAGCGCGAGCCCGCGGGGCTTGTTGCCGATATCGGTAATGGCGGCGAAGTCCACCTGTACCATCATCGGGTAGATCATCACCCAGATCAGCACCGCCACCACCAGATTTACATGAGCCACCTCGACCGCCGCAATCGCCTGGAACAGCGGCGGAAACAGGTTGCCCAGCACTACGCCGGCCAGGATGCAGAGGCCGACCCAGACCGAAAGGTAACGTTCAAATAGCCCCATGATGTGATTTCATCCCTGAGCTGATGGTGATGCGCCGACGCGCGATGTACACTTTAAGAATTCCAATATTGGCATATTCCAGAAATGGAATAAATCAGTACGAGGTGGCAGCTATGCCGGAAAACGAATCGATCACTGCCGTGTTTGCTGCCCTCGCCAATGACATGCGACTGCGCTGCCTGAACCTGGCCGTGGGCAATCGGGATGTCTGCGTCTGCGAAGTGGTGGCAACACTGGGCATTTCCCAGTCGGCGGCGTCGAAGGCCATGGGGGCGCTGAAGTCGGCGGGGCTGCTGGACTCACG
>JANQGK010000296.1 GCA_028277365.1 Halieaceae bacterium
TTTCCGGGGCGCGGCCGCCGGAGCCCAACTCGCCCTGCAGCAGCAGTGTGCCGGAAAAACCGCGGCTGCTGATGCGACGTGTGGTGATGCGGTACTCCATCGCCTTGGGCGGTGGCGCCAGCATCAGGTTCTGCATCACTGCTCCGTAGGGCAGCAGCAGGCCTGCCATGTAGATATCGCGCGCGGTCTCCGTATAAACGGACAGACCCACGGTTTCCAGTTCCTCCTGGGCCTGGGGTGCACTGGTAAACAGCAGGGTGGCGATGGTCGCCATCGTGCCCAGGAAGCGCTTATAGTCGGACGGCATGGTGGTATCTCGTCGAATGGTCTTTGACAACATGTTATGTATGACTAACTTGCCCAAGCCGACAGAACGAGACAAGAAAAATGTTCAATAAAGTGAAGAAAATCCCGTTTCTGAATAATTAACGCAATAATTTTGCGTTGACTTGTGCTTGCGGGCGAATCCCGGGCCGCACTAAGCGAGCCTCTATTAATAAGGCCGTTGTCTCGGTACCCCCGCGGAGTAAACTGCTTAAAGAATCAGCCGCTTAGCGTCGCCAATTCAGGTGGTAACGCAGAAAAGTTGCAGCAAAGTGTTGCATTCTTCACAAAAACGCATTTTTTTGTTTCCAATATCTTGCCTGACGAGAATACTGGCGCAGTGGTTACGTATGGCCGGCGGAGGCTGGTCATTGCTGGGCCTGTGAACAGGTGAGATTTCATCTCAAGAACAGGGAGAGAATATGTCTCAAGAAAACAAGGGCACGAAAGGGCGCGTACTCCTGGTGGATGACGACAAGATCATCCGAATCAAGGGTACCAAGATGCTCGAGCAGTGCGGGTGCGAGGTAGTTACCGCAGAAAATGGTTGGGATGCGGTAACGCAGCTCGAAGATGTCAAGCCGGACCTCATCCTGCTGGATATCACCATGGAGCCGATGGACGGCTTCAAAACGCTGACGCTGATCCGGGCGAGCAAGGGCGAGTTTAAGGACACGCCGGTGGTAATGCTCAGCTCTCACGACGACGTCTTTACGATGGGCAAATCCAAGGATCGCGGGTGCTCCGCGTATCTGGAGAAGCCGCTGGAAATGGAGTCCCTGCAGCAGATTTTGCAGGAGTTCCTGACGGTGCGCGAGGCTTCCTAAATGGACGCTCGGAGTTTCAACTCCCTGCGGGAGATATCGGAGCACATAGAGCGCCGATCGGCTCCCGTGCCGCTGGCCAATGAGTACATCGAGTACTGGCACGGCGCCGCTTTCGAAGTGCTGGGAACGCGTTGCGTTGCCAGTATGAGGGAGGCGCGCAAGGTGGTTGATCTCACGCCCACGATTACCATCCCGGGCACCAAGGCCTGGGTTCGCGGACTCGCCAACATCGGTGGACGCGTGCTGGCAATCGCTGACCTGTCCGCATTTCTCTCCCAGGGCAAGGTCACGTCCAACGGCAAGCAGGCGCTGGTCATGAGTGGTCGCGGTATCAACGTCGGCGTCGTCATCGACGCAAGTTTCGGCGGCGTGCGCTTCCCCATCAACGACCTGCGGGATGAGCAGGGTGATGTCGAAGCGCTAAAAGCTTTTATCAGTGGCGTCTTTTCCTCCGAAACCGGGGACTACGCCGTGTTCAACATCGATCGATTACTAAATCACCCGGACTTCATGGAAGCCCGGGTAAAAGCTCTAAGTTAGGGGAGGAGTGAGACCATGAGTCCCGCAAATAAGAGAAATTCAGGACGCGTGGATTCCACGATGATCCTGCTGGTCCTGGCGTTACTCGCCGGCATGGGCGGCTTCGCCTACAACCTGCTGCAGATGAATATGAGTGCCGGCTGGGACGACCAGTACCGCAGCTCGGCATCCAGCCTGCGGGTCACCGCCCAGCAGATTAACGTGAGCGCGCGTGAGGCCTTCTCCGGAAACGAAGAGGGCTTTGCCAGCCTGGAGAACTTCCGCCAGCAGTTCCCGCGTCAGCTGGCGACCCTGCGCAACGGCGATACGGCTCAGGGCCTGCCGGCGCCGGGTCCGTCCATGAACGTCTACCTGACTCGTATCGATGCGGACTGGACCAAGATCAGCGCCGGTGCTGACGCCATTCTGACGGCGCAGCAGCGCATCCTGTTCATCCGCGACGTTTCGAACAACCTGAATACCAACATTAAGCAGATTCAGGCCTACTACGCCGACATCGTCGACATTCTCGGCGACACCAACGTCTCCAGCTCAACGCTGCTGGCGGCCCAGCAGCAGCTGTGGCTGATTGAGCGCATCGGCCGCAACATCGATCGCATTCTCGAGGGCGGTGAAAGTGCTTCCGAGGCGGCCGAGGAGTTCCGCCGCGACGCGCTGACCTTCCAGCGCAACGCCGAAGGCCTGCGCTCTGGCGATCCGGCCCGCGACATCAACCGCCTGCGGCAGGCGGAAGCCATTGAGACCCTGAGCCTGGCGGAAGAGCTTTACGCACAGGTGAGTGATTCGGTGGAAGACATTTACAACGCCACGCCGGAGCTGATTGCTGCGGCCCAGGCGTCTGAGACCATCGCCGAGACCATTCCCTCACTGAGCGTTAGCGTCGGCAACGCACTGGTACACGTGGATCAGCTGGGCGATACCCGCCCGCTGTCCGCCACCACGGCAACGTATATTGCCGGCCTTTGCGTGCTGCTGTTCGCGCTGATCATGTTCCGGTTCAATGGCGCCCGCGCTCAGGAGCGCCAGGCCCAGGCCCAGGCGGAGCTGACCGAGAGCGAAATCCAGAACAAGGTGTTCGAGATCGAGCCGCTGGCGGAGGGCAACCTGTCTCGCGACCTCACGGTTACCGAGGGTATCACCAAGCCCATTGCGGTCGCGATCAACCAGCTGCTGGACTGGATCCGGGGAGTTGTGAACTCGGTAAACAACTCCAGTTTGCAGGTGAATGAGGCGATGGCGCTGTCCGCCAAGGCCTCCGGCGAGGTGAAGAGTTCACTGGAAGAGGTGGGCGGTATCGTGGCGGACACGGCGTCCACCTCGAACGAGCTGAGCCTGATCAACAACCATATGGCCGAGCTTGCGGAAACCACCGACCAGGCTTCTGACGAGGCGGTGGCCGCGGCTCGCGAAGGTGACGTGGGTATTCAGACCCTGATGGTGTCGGTTGAGGAAATTCGCGAGTCGCAGCAGACCGTGGCCAAGACCAGTAAGCGCCTGGGTGACGATATTGAAATCGTCGCCGACCTGCTGTTCAAGATTCGTGAGGTGGCAAACGCCATTTCTACGCTGGCTATGAACACCCGTATTGAGGCGGCGTCCTACTCCGGTGAGGGTGGTCAGCGCTTCGCAGGTATTGCCGATGAAACCGGTAAGCTGGCCAACCAGACCAACGACATCGTACAGGAAGCTGACCGCGCTATTCGCTCGGTGAGTAACCGGATGGCGGAAACCAACCGCAATATGGAAGACGCCACCCAGTCGCTGGTGAAGCTGACCGGCATCGCCTCAGACGTGCGGGAGCGCTTCGAACGCATTCTGTCGCTGTCGGAGCAGACCCGTAACTACATGGGTGACATGCGCCAGCAGATCCAGCAGTCCGGTAACTCCTCCAGTCGGGTGACCGAGTCGGTGAGTGAGATTCTCGAGCGGACCCTCAGCACCCAGCGTGCTGCGGATCGCATGGACTCGGCCACCAACGACCTGCGGACCCTGTTCGACCGTCTGCGCGAAGACACCCAGCGCTTCAAGCTGTCGGAAGATGAGCTGGCGGAGGCCGAACTGGACGACGTGCCGACCCTGGGTTCCGATGACATCGAAGGCGAAGCCGAGTCAGCCGAGCTTTCTGACGTCGAAGACTTTGAAATGCCGGAAGAGCACAAGAAGGCTAGCTAGGAATGAGCGCGGCTGAATATCCCAGTATCTCGGACGAGGAGCTCCCGCGGTGGGAGAACTGGATCGAGAACACCACCGGCATCGTGCTGCGGGGCCGCAAGCACGTGCTGGAGCAGGGAATCTATCCCCGGCTGTTAGCCTGTGGGATATCCAGTCTCGAAGAGTACCGCCGCCTGATCGACCTCGGCCAGGGAGGTGGACTGGAGAAAGCCGCGCTGATCGACCAGCTGACCGTGAAGGATTCCAGCTTCTTTCGAAACGAGGCGGCCATGAAGGCGGTGGGGGAGTACCTGCTGCGGCTGTCGCGCGAGGTGGAGAAGGAGGATTACGAGATTCGCGTCTGGTCGGTGGGCTGCGCGCTGGGCCAGGAGGCCTATTCGCTGGCGATGGTCACGTCCGAGTTCTTCGAATACACCGGGCAGCGCTGGCAGGTGCTGGGCACCGACATCAGTCCGACGGCGGTAATCCACGCCACCCGTGGCGTTTACAGCGACAAACAAATTGCCGGTGTCTCCAAGCACCGCAAGGTGCGCTTTTTCGAAAAGGCGGACGAAGGCTGGGCCATCGAGCCGGGTCTCAGACAACGGGTGCGCTTCGGTACCTCGAACCTGCGCGACCTGGACAACTGTCCCTACCGCGGCCAGGACGTGATCTTCTGCCAAAACGTATTGATTTATTTCCGCGACGAAATGGTTCATCACATCCTGGACCATTTTGTCGAGCGCCTGAACCCCGGTGGACTGCTGGTGTTGGGCGCAGGAGAAGCACCGGAATGGACTTCAAACCGGGTGGTTCGCTGGCTGCCCGGGCGACTCAATGCCTACCGCGTATGCTAATGGACATGAGCTATGACACAACATTTTGACTTCGTTGCACTCGGCTGGGTTGAAAAATACCTCCGGGAGGAGATGGATACCGCCAGGCATCATCTCCATGCCTACCAGCACGAGCCCGACGAGATTCGCCACCTGCGTGAAGCGCTGCGCAACGTGCACTCCGCTACCGGCGTGCTCAAGCTGTGCGCGCTGGACCCAGCGGCACTCCTGACCCAGGAGATCGAGCGTGTCATAGGCCAGCTGATCGTCGGCAAGATTGCCGGCGAGGCCCGCAAGCTGGCGATGACGGAACTGGCCGCGGCGATGGAAGCACTGCCGGCTTACCTGGCCAACGTGCGCGCCAAGCGCGAGGTGTCAGCCGGCGTGATCGCCAATGTGATCAACGACCTGCGGCATTTCGGCAACCGCCCGGCACTACCCGACTCGCTGTTCTTCAACCCGCCGCTGAAACCGACCGCCGGTATTACCAGCGGTCAGCAACCGGCTTCGGACGCCAAGCTCAAGCAGTTCGGCGCGCGCGCCATGCGGGTGTGCGCCCAGTATTCCAAGGCGGCCCTGAAAAAGGACCGCGACGCCCTCAAGCAGCTGTTTGCCGTGGGCAAGCACGCCACGCCGCTGCTGGCGGGCTCGCAGATGGAGCCGTACTTCCGTTGTCATATGGGCCTGATCGAGGCTCTCGCGCAGCCCTATGGCAAGAGCGACGAAGTCATCCTCGATGTTTTCAAGAACACCTTTGCCTTTCTGAAGTCGCTGGCTTTGACCGGCGAGGCAGCGGTCCAGGATGCCAACCCTACGCCCTACGTCAAGAAGATGCTGTATTACATCGCCAAGACCCCGGCGCCGACAGCGTTGCAGCAGGGCTTGCGCGATACCTTTGGCGTACAGAACGTCGATGACGTGGGCATAGCCAGCGCCGGCCGACTTATCCAGGAAGACGATCTGCTGGAGGCTCTGAACCACACCATGACCCAGCTGCTGGGCGTGATGGAGTTCATGACTTCCCAGCACCGCGAAATCTGTTCCGGCAACCAGGTGCTCGTCAGCACCATCGTACCGCAGCTGCGCCAGGTTGGCCTGCAGCTCAAGGCCATCGGCCTCAACACCCACTCGGACACTATTTCCCAACAGTACGAGGTACTCAAGGAGCTGTCCGAGCGAGATGAGCCCGCGCCTCAGGCAGAGCTGCTGGACTTCGGCGGTGCGCTGGTGGCGGTCAAGGAAAACCTCGAGCACAAGCTCAAGCACGGCTTGTCTGCCGAAGGCGACAGCATGGGCCACGATCTCGACTCCGCGATCATGGCCCAGACTTTCCGCTGTCTGAACGACATGAAGAGCAGCATCAACCGCGAGTTCGCGCGCCAGGACCTGACGGCCTTCGTCGCCGACGGCAGCACCAACGGTGTGACCGTGGCCACTCTTCGGCCGGTGCACCGCGCCGCCTCACTGGTTGACAACGAGGATATCCAGACCCGCGTGGCCGAGTGGGAGAAGGGCGAGCTGCCCACCCGCGATGAGCTGCTCGGCCTGGCGAAAACCCTGTTGGCGGATATTCCTGAGAATTCCTATGCCGAGCAGGCTGCCGCCGATATGGAGCAGGTGGTCTCGGTGCTGTCGTTGATGGATGACAAGCAGCGCGAGTCGGCCATTCTTAACCAGTGCATCAAGTTCATCCGCGATTCGATCGGGCTGGGTGGTCTGGTCAACGATGCGGGTATGGCCTGTTTTGCCGAGGCGATCGCCGCGCTTGAGCATTTCATGGAGCGCCGCACCGAGGACCCCCTCGGCAATGCCGACGACCATCTGGACCGCGGCGAGGCCCGCGCCAGGCTGCTGGCCTCCTATATCGAGCAGCGCGCGACCTCGCTGCCCTCTGCTGACAACGTAGTGCAGTTTGGCAGCACCTCCGAGGAGGAGGGGGCCGCCGAGCTGGAGATTGCCGACAGCGACGAAGTTACTGCGGAAGAAGAGGAGTTTGGCGCCGACCTGGACGACGAGGAGCCGACCTCCAGCGTCTCCATGGAGCTGGAAGAACCGGACGAAGTGCAGGTCGCTGTTGCCGCCACCCCGGACCCGGAGCCAGTTGCGAAAAAGCCGGTAATAGAGGACGACGGCACCGGCACGCCCTGGCGCGAGGCCCTGGAAATCTGGGTGGGCGCGGACGTGGACCGCGGCCCCGACGCGCCGCCTGAGAATCCCGATGCCGACATCGACGAGGAGCTGGTGGAATGCTTCGTCGAGGAGGCACGCAAGTACGTGCGCAAGCTGGAAGACGCTGCGCCCCTGTTTGCCGAGGAGCTCGACAACGAGAAATACACCCTCGATATTCGCGCTGTGTTCCACACCATGAAGGGCAGCGCCCGTACCATTGAGCTGCATGAGTTCGGCGAATTCATGTACGACATGGAAAAGGTCTACAACGCGCTGCGCGATGGCTACATCAAGGGCACGCCGGAAATTGCCGAGCTCCTGCAGGCGGTCACGGGCAAGCTGCCTGCCTTCGTGGACCTGCTGATGCAGCGGGTACCGCTGTACACCGCTGATTTCAGTATTCCACACCAGATTGCCGCGGCCATTTCGGAGAAGCGTTTTGACGCTTCCGCAACCCTGGTGTCCACCGGTCAAGAAGAGGACGAGGCCGCCGGGAAGCCTGCAGAAGAGCCTGAGGCCGAAGCCGCCGCCGAGGCGGCCGGGGAAGACATCGCAGCGGAAGCGGCAGCCGGGGAGGCTGCGGTGCAGCTCGATACCGACGACGCCTGGTCCCAGGGATCAGCTGACGAGATCATCGAGGCACTCTCCGAGCGACTCAAGGCCGTGCCAGCTGGCGAAAGCAATGCTATTCACGCTGCCAGCGCCCTGATCCTGCTGCACGCGGTAGTACCCGTGCTCAAGGAGCTGTCTGAAGAAAACATTCTCGGGCTCGATGATAGCGGGCTGTCTCATATTCTTAAGCTGTCGGCGCTGCACTCCGCCGCCGCCAATGGCGACAGTGGCACCATAGACGCGGGCGGCGGCGCCCCCGTGCTCTGCAAGCTGTCGAAATCCACGGTGGAGGGCGTCAAGCGCTACCTCAATACACTCGAGGAAGATGACGCTGACGGCAACGCCCACGCTGAACTGGAGGCGTTTGTTCGCCAGGCGCTGGCGCTGCCCGGTGCCGTGAGCGCCGAGCCGGATGCGGTGCCGGCGGACGACGGCGACGAACTGGCGGACATCGAATTGCAGCCTGATCCCTATGGTGGCGAAGTCGCCGCCCGTCAGGCAGATTTTAATCCGGAGGATATCCCGGTTACGGAACCTCCGGGGGGAGACCCTGAAGCCTTTGAAGAACAAATGGTGGAGGGAGATCCTCTCAGCCCAAAGCTCGATGGCGCCTCCGAACCAGAGCTGGCTCTGGGGAGTGAGAGCGCCGAGGCTGGCTCTGTAAACCTGGGCCTTGATGAGGGCCTGGATGACTTCGAGCTGGGTTCCGGCAGCCTGCCGGCCGGCTCGCTGGATCTTGACGAAGAGCTCGGAGCTCTCGGCGAGCCCGATCAAGGCAGCGTTGATTTCGATCTCTCAGATGATGACCTACCCGAGCCCGAACTGGAGGAGATCGCCATGGAGGCGGTCGCCGGTGAGACGGATAGCGAGGAGATCCTCGAAGAGGTCACCATGGAAACCGTGGCCGAAGCTGTTGATGAACCCCTCGAGGACCTGCCGCTCCCCGAGCTGGAGGAGGCAGAAGCGCCGGAAGAGCCTGAAGAGCCGGAAGAGATAGAGCTTGCTGCTGAGGCTCCGCCCGCGGAACCGGAAGCCGTTGAAACTCCGGTCGCCGACTCGGAAGCCGCCGACAATGTCGTCGATTTCCCGGTGACCGATATCGACATGGAGCTCCTCGAGATCTTTGTGGAAACGCTGGACGACTCCATCGAGGTGGTCGATACCGCAGTCGCCAGCCTTTCCACTGATGACGGCAGCTCACTGCAGAAGCTCAAAAATACACTCCACACCCTGAAGGGTGGCGCTAATTCCATTGGCCTGCGCAACTACGGCCAGCTGGTTCACGAGTTTGAAAGCGAGCTCGGCGGGCTTGAGGTCGAGGGCAAACTAGCAAGCTCAGAGGGCCAGTCAGCAGTCTATGCCCAGGTGGACTTGCTCCATGAGGCTTCCGAATTCGTGAAGCTCAAGCAGACCGACTGGGGTGTAGAGGTGCCTGAGCCCGTCAAGTCTGACAGTGCCGCGGATGAGGATGAACCCGAGGAAGAAGACATCGCCCAGGTTGTCAGCCGGGTCGATTCCATTCGCGTTGGCACCACCAAGATTGACCACCTGCTCGACGTCGGCCTCGAGGTCAGTATGAGCAATGTGCGAACCCGCCGTGCCCTGGACAGTGCCATGCAGGATCGACTCTCGGTGCAGGGCCTCGCGCGTCGCGTTGAGGAAATCGTCGACAAGCTGTCGTTGCAGCTGGATACCGAAATCCAGGCCAAGACCGAGTCGGTTCCCCAGGGTGAGTCCTTCGATCCACTGGAAATGGACCGACTCACCGAGAAGCAGGGCCTCGCGGCCATCCTTCGCGAAGCCGCCTTCGACTTGCATGAAGAGGCAAAAGGTCTCGGCGAACACGTACACACGGCGATGAGTGAAGCCATTTCTTCCTCCCGCCTGATCGAGGGCAGCCAGTCGGATTTGCGCCTGCTGCGCCTGGTGAATTTCTCTCGCCTCGGCCCGGGCTTCCGGCGCCTGGTCAACCAGGTCAGCCGACAGCTCGGCAAGCAGGTCGACTTTGACCTGACCTGTGACGATGGTGGTCTGGACGTCAGCGTGTTCGAACAGGTGAAGACAGCGCTCGAGCATATGCTTCGAAACTCCGTTGACCACGGTATCGAGCTGCCTGAAGAGCGCCGCGCGCGGGGCAAGGCGGAAAACGGTAAGGTGTCGCTGATTATCTACCGCCAGGCGGCGGAATTTGTGATTCGCCTGATGGACGATGGCAAGGGCCTGGCGCCGGAAACCCTGCGCCGCAAAGCAGTGGAGCGCGGCATCATCGGTGAACATGAGCGCATCTCGGAAGAGGCAGCGCTGCAGCTGATCTTCCACGCCGGCCTGTCTACCGCCGAGAAGGTGACTGACATCTCTGGTCGCGGTGTCGGCATGGACGTGGTCCAGCAGTCCATTGCGCAGATCGGCGGTTCGGTAGAGGTGAGCTCCAAGGCGGGCTTCTATACCCAGTTCGATATCCGCGTACCCGCGAGCATCATGGTGAACGGTGCGCTGCTGACTACCATTGGTGAAGAAGAGGTGGCGGTGCCGCTGACCTCACTGGATGGCTCTGACTTCCGCCACCGCGACGACATTGTGAAGACTATCGGCAACCG
>JANQGK010000234.1 GCA_028277365.1 Halieaceae bacterium
CCGCTCGGCAACCAGGCCACATTCCAGGCCGCGGTATTGGCAGGGGGTGGGGGCCGCTGGGCGCCATGGCTATGCCCTGCCTCGTGCAGCAGATCAACGCGGGTGCCCTGCTGTTTCACATCGCCTATCGTAATATCGGCGAACTGGAAGCGCTCCAGCACACGGCCGTCCTGGGCCACCGTCTGGCTCTTCAGCAGCAGGCCAGTCTCATTGTCCAGCGCGAGCTGGTAGCCGTAGCGGTAGATATCCCGCGGTACCACATTGATGATGACGGCGTTGCGACCGGCGATCCGGTGCTGGCCGGCCACCTGCAGTTGATAAAAGCCCGCCACCCCACAGTCACCTTCGCCAGACCGGTAGATATCGCCGATGCGTACCAAACGATGGCCGGGGTGAATACAATCCAGCGGGTGCTCGGCGCGGCGCACGCGGGCGCCACTGCCGGTCAGGCGGGTCACTTGTTCCCTTTCGACGTTGCCTGCCACCGAGTGGGAAATACGCATCGATTGCACGGCAGCACCGTGCTGGTAGGTGAACACCCCGTGATAGCTGGTCTCCCGCAGGCTATGCGACATTTTGTCCAGCCAGCGCAGCGCCTCCAGGTCGGCTGCAGGACACTCAGCGAGGGCGGCAACGGGTGTCCAGCTCGCGGCGACCAGCAGAGCTGCAAGAAGGGGTGCGCGCAAGTCTTATTCCTCGATACTGAAGGTGGGCACCCGCGCGTAGGGCATCATGCCCTGAGGTGCGTTGAGGGAGGCCTCCTCGGCGTGCTCGAGCATGTAGCGCTCGAGCCGCTGGCGGGCGACGGCGTCGTAGTCCGTGACCGGGGCAGCCTCGCGAACCGGCGGAGCCGGGCGCGTGACCAGGGGTGCCGGAGAGGCATAGCCGGCCAGGTTGGCAGTACCACCACCCGGCGTGACCACACCGGGGCGAGCGAGACGGTCTTCGCCGCGGGCTACCACGGGCACCCCGGCCCGGGTGTCTGACCCGGTCGGACCTTCGCCGCCGAAAAACTGGCTGCCGACCAGCACCACCGCAAATACCGACGCCGCTACCGCAAAGCTCGCTACCGGCCGCAGCATGCGCTGCCAGCTCGCCACCGGCTGAATTGCCTTGGGAATCTCGATAGGGGCAGGCTGGACGCTGTAGGCGGGTTCCTGTTCGATGGCCGCCATAATGCGACCGGAAACATCAACGCCCGTGGCCATGGGGCCAGGCTGCAGGCCCTGACTGGCGGCATTGAAGCGTCGCCAGGCATCGCGTAGCGATGGGTCCTGGACGTTATCCAACAGCTCATCCAGTGTCGGGTCGTCAACCTCCCCGTCCATCAGGGCGGACAGGGCCTCGCCGAATCGGCCGCCCGCAGCGCTGTCGCTGCTGGTCGACTGGTGGTGGGCAGCTTCCTGTTCCAGCGCAGCCATGATGCGAGCCGACAGATCGGTAACAGTATCCACCGTGCTGCGCTGCATGGCGTGGCTGGCGTTGTGGAAGCTGCGCCACGCGTCACGGACGGCCGGGTCATGGACACTATCCAGCACCCGGTCCAGCGCCTGCTGGTCGGCTTCGCCGTCCATCAGCGCCGACAGTGCTTCGCCGAGCTTTTCGTTCATCGATGACCTCCCAGGTCTCGCCGCGCCCTGTTGGTACGACCTTGTGTTTCTGTATGGCTGTTCGTCAATTTATTCATAGGGAGCGTTCTCGCCGTCCACCTGTGCACGCACCCGCTTGTCGATGGCCTCCCTGGCCCTAAAAATCCTGGAGCGCACCGTCCCCACGGGGCAATCCATGATCTCTGCGATCTCCTCGTAACTCAGACCATCAAACTCGCGCAAAGTTACCGCACTGCGCAGGTCATCCGGTAAACCGCTGATGGCCTGGTGTACCACCTCGCCCAACTCGCGACTGAACAGCATATTCTCCGGGTTCTCCATATCACGCAGCGCACCGCCGTTCTCGTAGTGCTCGGCGTCTTCCACTTCTATATCACTACCCGGCGGACGCCGACCACGGGCGACCAGGTGGTTCTTAGCGGTATTGATCGCGATGCGGTAAAGCCAGGTGTAGAAGGCACTGTCGCCGCGGAAGCGCGGCAGGGCGCGGTAGGCCTTGATAAAAGCCTCCTGGGTCACATCCTGCACTTCGTGGCTGTCGTGCACATAGCGCGACACCAGCCCGAGAATCTTGGGCTGGTACTTCAATACCAGGAGATCGAAGGCGCGTTTGTCGCCGGCCTGTACCCGTTCTACCAACTGCTGGTCTGTTGCGGCCGCAGCCACTTGTGCCCCCTTATCCCGGCATGTGTGATCACAGGAAAATAAAAAAGTTCCTTTCGATTCCCTGCCGCGTATTATGCTTATTCGGAATCTGCCGGCGCAGCGCGGGAAACCCGCGTAAGTCGCGCCAGAGCGACCTAAAATACACCAATTCACCAGCCTGAACAGCCCCGAAACAGCCACCAATGCCTCAGCGCTTCCAGCACGACGTCCTTATTATCGGCAGCGGCGCCGCCGGTTTGTCCCTGGCCCTGCGCCTGCCCACCAACCTGAGCATCGCCGTGCTCAGCAAGGGTGAGCTGACCCAGGGCTCCACGTTCTGGGCCCAGGGCGGTATGGCCGCCGTGCTCGACAAGGACGACACCATTGAATCCCACGTTGAGGACACACTGACTGCCGGGGTCGGCCTGTGCCATCGGGACGTGGTGGAGTTCGTGGTCAGCCAGGGCGCCGAGGTGGTCGAGTGGCTGGTCAGCCAGGGCGTGGAATTCGACCGGCGCGAGACCCCGAAACACAGTGAATACCACCTTACTATGGAAGGCGGCCACAGCCATCGCCGGGTCATTCACGCCGCCGATGCCACCGGACGGGCCATCTCCGAAGTGCTGGTGGACCGCACCCTGGCTCGCGACAACGTGGAAATCGTTACTGACGGCGTGGCCGTAGACCTGGTCAGCGCCGACGGCCGCTGCCAGGGCGCCTACGTGCTGGACCGCAAGAGCGGCGGCGTAAACCTGCACCAGGCGCGCTTCGTAGTGCTGGCCACCGGCGGCGCCAGCAAGGCCTACCTCTACACCAGCAATCCGGACGGTGCCAGCGGCGACGGCATCGCCATGGCCTGGCGCGCCGGCTGCCGGGTGGCAAACCTGGAGTTCAACCAGTTCCACCCCACCTGCCTCTATCACCCCCGGGCGAAGTCCTTCCTGATTACCGAGGCATTGCGCGGCGAGGGTGGCCGCCTGCAGCTCCCAGACGGCACCCGCTTCATGGAACGTTTCGATGCGCGCGGCGAGCTGGCGCCCCGGGATGTGGTGGCGCGGGCAATCGACCATGAAATGAAACGTACCGGCAGCGACTGTGTCTACCTGGACATCAGCCACCAGCCGGCGCGCTTCCTGCAGACGCACTTCCCAACCGTACACCGCCGCTGCCTCGACTTCGGCATCGACATTACCCGCGAGCCGATCCCGGTGGTGCCGGCCGCCCATTACACCTGTGGCGGCGTCCTGGTGGACAAGCGCGGCCACACCGACCTGCCAGGCCTGTACGCGATCGGCGAGACCGCCTGCACCGGTTTGCACGGCGCCAACCGCATGGCCAGCAATTCACTGCTGGAGTGCCTGGTCTACGCCCGCGCCGCGGCGGAGGATATCGTCACGCAATTGCCCAGCGCGGCAGCACCGGTAGCCGCCCCGGACTGGGACGAGAGCCAGGTCACCGACTCCGATGAAGACGTGGTGATCTCCCATAACTGGGATGAATTGCGCCGCTTCATGTGGGACTACGTCGGCATTGTGCGCACCGACAAACGCCTGGCCCGCGCCAGGCACCGCATCGAACTGCTACAGGAAGAGATCAAGGAGTACTACAGCAACTACAAGGTCAGCAATGACCTGCTGGAGCTGCGTAACCTGGCCACGGTAGCGGAGCTGATGATCAGCTGCGCCATTGCCCGACGCGAGAGCCGCGGCCTGCATTACACCCTGGACTACCCGGAACTGGACCCACAGGCTCGCGACACGGTGCTCACCCCCGCCAGTCACGGAGACTGAGCCCCACGCTGCTGCGCAGCGGTAAGGCCCAGGCGAAGTCGGCGCCAGCATTCGCGAGACAGCTGGCCGCGAGTCAGCAGCAGCCGATGGCGTTGTCCGCCCACCACCACTTTGATCGCCAGCAAACCGGTGGACAGGTAACTCGACTCGACGACGAGCGCCCTCCCGTCGGCGCAGCCCCAGTCGCGGCCATCAAAATGCAGGACCAGCGCGCCGCTGCGACGACGGTAGCGGCGGACTGCGCAGGCGATAGCGACGGCCACCAGGGCCGGCAGCGTCAGTGCGGCCGGCGCCAGCGCAGGTTCAGCTCCGGCGGCGCCGTGCCCAACGCTAATCAGGGCGGTATAGCTGGCGAGGAGAATGATCAGCGCGACGGCCAGGCGTCGCAGACAGCGCACCGAGTCCGCGCCCTCAAACCTGGCGGTGGGTAAACGCCAGTACGGTGTCGACAATTTTCGCCAGTTCAGCGTCCTCGGGCCGCAGCCTACCCAGGAACCAGCCGAACAGCTCCTGGTCTTCACACTCCAGCAGCGCCCGGTAGCGGGCCTGGTCTTCACTGGAGAGCTCCCGGTAAGCGTCCCGGACAAAGGGCTCCAGCACCAGGTCCAGCTCCAGCATGCCGCGCCGGCTGGCCCAGATAATCCGGTTGTACTCAAGCTTTGAATCCATCGCAGAAGTATAAAAGCTGACAGGGCCCAAAGCAGCACCTATCATAGCCGCCGTGACAACCTACCTGGCCAGTCTTTCCCACCGCGCGGTTCTCGCATTCGAGGGCCCGGACACGCGCGGCTTCCTGCAGGGGCAGACCACCTGCGACCTGGAGCAGCTTTCCCCGGAACGCAGCCTGGTCGGCGCCTACTGCAATCCCCAGGGCCGCATGGTCTGCGATTTCAGGCTGCTACAGCAGGACAGCGAACGCCTGCTCATGGTGCTGGAGCGCGACAGCCTGGCAGCCGCGCGGGACACCTTTGCCAAGTACATCATGTTCTCCAAGGCGGAGCTGCGCGAGGCTGAATCCTGGTGCCATTACGCCCTGTGGGGCGACGGCGCCGCGGCCATGGCCGGCGTTGAAGCTGCGCAGGCACACAACAGCTGGCGCAGGGACGGGCAGCTATGGGTGGCATCAGAGGTACCGGACGCCTTCGAGGTTTGCCTGCCCATGGAGGAAGCCACTGTCTTCGAATCCTCGCTGGCAGGCGCCGAGCGGGTCGATGGCGAAGCCTTCCGCCTGCAGGAGATTCGCGCCGGTATCGGCCACGTCACCGGCGCCAGTTCCGGCGCCTTCCTGCCTCAGATGCTCAACTTTCAGGCGATCGATCGCGTCAGCTTCACAAAGGGCTGTTACACCGGCCAGGAAGTGGTGGCGCGCATGCATTACCGCGGCCAGGTGAAGCGCCCCATGGCGCTGGCCAGCACTCACTTGAGCGCTGAGGTACAGCCGGGCGATGCTTTGATAGCTGTGGGTAGCGCGCGGACGGTGGGCCAGGTAGTCAACGCCGCCCATGATGCCGATGGGCAGCTCTGGTTGTTGGCCTCAGTGACCCGTGAGGCGGTGGCCGGCGGGGTCGAACTGGCCGGCAGCCCGCTTGAGTTTCATCCCCTGCCCTACGCGCTGGAGCCGGCCTGAGCCGGTAGCTGCCAGTCGACGGCCGACCGGCCGTGTTGTTCCAGGTAAGTGTTTGCCTGACTGAAGTGCCGGCAGCCGAAGAAGCCCCGGTGCGCGCTCAGCGGCGACGGGTGAGGCGCGCGCAGCACGCAGTGGCGCTGGTCGTCAATCACCGCGCCCTTGCGCTGGGCGTAAGAGCCCCACAGCATGAACACCACATGCTCGCAATCGCGGTTGACGATCTCGATGGCGCGATCGGTGAACTGCTCCCAGCCTTTGCCCTGGTGACTGGCGGCATCGCCCCGCTCTACGCTCAACACGCTGTTCAGCAACAACACACCCTGGTCGGCCCAGTGGGTCAGGCAGCCATGGCTGGCCGGGGCTATGCCCAGGTCCTGTTCCAATTCTTTGTAGATATTGACCAGCGACGGCGGCAGCGCCACCCCGGGACGTACCGAGAAGCACAGGCCGTGGGCCTGGCGCGGACCGTGGTAGGGATCTTGCCCGAGGATGACCACCCGCACCTGCTCCACGGGGGTGTGGTCGAAGGCGGCAAACATTTCCCGACCGGGCGGGAAGATCACCTTGCCGGCGGCCTTCTCCGCGCGCAGGAACTGCTTGAGGGACTGCATATAGGGCTGCTCGAATTCCGCCTGCAGCCGCTCGAGCCAACTGGCCTCAAGCTGGATCAAGCCTGATTCCCGTCGCTGCCGATCAGCCGGTTACGCAGCAGTGTCGGGCGCTCGCCGCCGGCACGTTCGTAGCGCTTGGCCGGAGTGTTTACCACCGGTGCGAGAGGCGCGGCCGCCAGTGCCGCGGCGCGGCGCTCGGCCGGTGCCGGCCGGTAACGGGTATCGCGCAGCCAGGCCTTGCGACCGAGGCCTGCCAGGAAAGCTTCGATCTCTGCCAGCGGCCACTCCTGACCGTGCTCGGCGCCCGCCGCCCGGGTGATGGTTTCATTCATCAGCGTGCCACCCAGGTCATTGCAGCCGGCCTGAAGACAGGCTGCCACGCCGGCTTCACCCATCTTCACCCAGGACGCCTGGATGTTCTCGATATAGGGGTAGAGCGCCAGTCGCGCCACGGCGTGCATCAGCAGCGCCTCACGGAAGGTCGGTCCCCGGCGCGCGCGCCCCTTCAGGTACATGGGCGCTTCCATATGGACAAAGGGCAGCGGCACGAACTCGGTAAAGCCGCCGGTACGCTGCTGCAGCTCGCGCAGCCGCAGTAGGTGGCGCGCCCAATGGCGGGGCTGTTCCACGTGGCCGTACATGATGGTAGCGGTAGTGCGAAAACCTACCCGGTGCGCGGTCTCCATGACTTCGAGCCACTGGGCACTATTGATCTTGTCAGGGCAGATGACGGCCCGCACCTCATCGTCCAGGATTTCCGCCGCGGTGCCAGGGAGTGTTCCCAGGCCCGCGTCCTTAAGGCGCTTGAGGTAGTCTTCCAGGGACAGGCCCAGGGTGTGTGCACCCTGCCAGACTTCCAGCGGCGAGAAGGCGTGCACGTGCATGTCCGGGGCGGCCGCTTTCACCGTGGCGAGAATGTCCAGATAGGTCTGGCCGGTGTACTCCGGATGAATGCCGCCCTGCATGCAGACCTCGGTGGCGCCGCGTTCCCAGGCCTCGCGGCAGCGGCGGGCAATTTCATCAGCGTCCAGGTCGTAGGGCCGCCCGCGCAGGTTCTCACTGAGCTTGCCCTTCGAGAAGGCGCAGAACTGGCACTTGAAGTAGCAGATATTGGTGTAGTTGATATTGCGATTGATAGCGAAGGAAACCCGGTCGCCGTGGCGCTCCCTCCGCAGCTCATCCGCCGCGGAGCATACCCAGGCCATCTCTGGCCCGCGCACGCGAAATAGCCGCTCGATGTCTGCCTCGGAGAGCTCCGCGCCCTCGCGACAGCGCCCGACAATCTCTACCAGCGCAGGGTCAATATCAGTCGCTGCCGGCACCTCGCGCAACTGCTCGAGCACCGCCGCCGGCGGGGCGAGGTCGGCCCCCGGTGACCAGTCATCGCTGCGGGCCAGACCCCCGGCATCCGACTGCTTGAGCACCGGCTCGCGCAGGGCCGCATCGAGCCATTCTTCACCGCGGGTGGCATAGGCCGGGTAGAGGGTGAGCCGCGGGGTCAGGGTCTTGCCCGCAGCGGCGGTTTCCGCCGCCAGCTGCGTCAGGTGCGGCCAGGGCGCCTCGGGATTGACGAAGTCCGGGGTTACCGGGGAGACGCCACCCCAATCGTTGATGCCTGCGGCAACGATTTGCGGCAGCACCCCCGGGCTCAGGTTTGGCGGCGCCTGGATGTTCATCTCGGCACCAAACAGGAGGCGGGCCGCGGCGATCGTCCACAGCAATTCCTCCAGGTCAGGCTCCGGCGCCTGGGCCATCAGGGTGCCGGGTTTGGCGCGGAAGTTCTGGATAATGACTTCCTGCAGGTGACCATGGCGGCGGTGACTGGCACGCAACGCCAGCAGTGACTCGATACGTTCGCGCCGGGTTTCACCGATGCCGATCAGAATGCCGGATGTGAACGGCACCTTCAGACGGCCGGCCCGCTCGATGGTCTCCAGCCTGCGTGCCGGGGCTTTGTCGGGGGAACCGTAGTGCGGCATACCCTTCTCACAGAGGCGCGCGGTGTCGGCCTCCATGGGTATCATGCTGGAGTCGGCCTCCGAGCGCCTCTGTGAGAAGGGTATGCCGCACTACGGTTCCCCCGACAAAGCC
>JANQGK010000245.1 GCA_028277365.1 Halieaceae bacterium
CGGATGCCGATTTCACGGTGGTCTATCACCTGCTGAGCCTCAGCCCCTTTGCCCAGTTGCGCATCAAGGTCGCGGTGATCGAGCCGGAGAAGCGGATGCCGAACATGTCCCAGGTTTCACGCTCGTACCAGTTGGCGTTGGGCCAGATATCGACAACGCTGGGCACTTCCGCCGGCTCGATCACCGCGACCTTGATGCGCAACTGGGCAAAGGGGCTGAGGCTCAGCAGGTGATAGACCACCGTGAAATCGGCATCCGGCTGGCCGCCACGGTGCTCGCGCAGGCGCTCATCGATCCCGAACAGGTCGTAGAGCATGGGGTGGTCGGCCTTGAGCTCGCGCAGCACGCTGCGCAGTTCACCGGATTCGACCCAGTAGGTGGGGATGCCGTCGGGGCAGTCCTGGCGCACGAACCGGTCCGCGCCAAAGCGCGCCTTTCCGACGTCTTCAGCTGTGCCTGCGCTGTCATTCAAGCCTGCGCTAAGCATACGGGCCTCGCTACGTATTACCGCGAACTGTTGGTCGGTGCTCCCCTAGACGCTATCCGGACTCCTTAACTCTGTCTGCTGGCTTCGCTCCTCACGGAGGCGATCGCGATGGCTGGGCAGGTCGGGTTTGATGACCGTCTGGTCACCGACCACCCAGCTCAGGGGCCGCCTCTCTTGTTTGACCGCGTCCTGCAGCATCACCAGCCCCTGCATCAGGGCCTCCGGACGCGGCGGACAGCCCGGGACGTAGACGTCCACGGGAATGAATTTGTCGACGCCCTGCACCACGCTGTAAATGTCGTACATGCCGCCGGAGTTGGCGCAGGAACCCATGGATATGATCCAGCGTGGCTCCAGCAGCTGGTCGTAAAGGTGTTGAACCACCGGCGCCATCTTGCGAAAGCAGGTGCCGGAGATCACCATCAGGTCGGCCTGGCGCGGCGTGGCGCGAATCACTTCGGAGCCGAAGCGGGCGATATCGTGGCGGCTGGTAAAGGAGGTGGCCATTTCCACGTAGCAGCAGGACAGGCCGAAATTGAAGGGCCACAGGGAATGGGCACGGCCCCAGGCGACCAGATCCTCCAGTTTGGCAAACATGACGTTGCGTTTGACGTACTGCTCGATATCAGCGCTGCCAGGGCTGGCGGCACTGCCAGGGCTCGCAGCAATAACGTCTTCGGGGCGGCTGAGGCTCCACTCCATCAGGGTGTCTCCTCGATCGGCGCTAGGCCCTCCAGCCCGAGCCGGGTCTTCTGTCCCCAGTCAAGCGCGCCGGAGCGCCACTCGTAAACCAGGGCTACCGCCAGTACCACGATGAACACCATGATTGCCGCGTAACCCTCCCAGCCGAGCTCGAAAAAGGCAATCGCCCAGGCGAAGATGAACACGGTCTCCAGGTCGAAGATCACAAAGAAGATTGCGATGAGGTAGAACTCTACAGATAGCTGAACCTGGGAGGAGCCCACCGAAATCACGCCGGATTCGAAGGGCATGTTGGTGGCTTTGTTGGCACGACGCTGCCCCAACAGCCAGGATAGTCCCAGCATGGTAGCTACCAGCAGCACCACGGCCGCGAAGTAGACGATAAAGGGCAACAGTTCCGTGCTTCGCAAAACTACCTCACGATATTGTTGTTATTGAGGTTCTTCTACAAAACTCTAGACCAGATAGCTGCAAACGCAAGAGAGCGGCAGTTGCCACTCTTTTAAACTGTTACCGCGTTCCCACGGAAGATCTTCGACAGGTAACGGCTCTCCGAGGGGCTGGGTGCCGGTACCGGCTCGACCGCGCGCCCAGTGTGGGTGAATGGAGTGTGTGGTGCGGGTGATTGGTGTCAACGGCAGCTTTGATCTAGGCTGTCGGGATTGCCTTACGGACGAG
Organism: Halieaceae bacterium; assembly: GCA_028277365.1. Lineage (GTDB taxonomy): Bacteria > Pseudomonadota > Gammaproteobacteria > Pseudomonadales > Halieaceae > JANQIO01. Next base: position 1,868 of record JANQGK010000245.1, read on the forward strand.
GACCTCGTATGAAACCACGTCTGACCGGCAACTCCACTGCGCTAATCGGAGCTGACACAGCGCCCGTACATCCACAGCAATCACTCACTTCGTTGGAGAACAGATGACCCAAGCTTACGAACCGCCCAAGGTCTGGACCTGGGACGCCGAGAGCGGCGGCCGCTTTGCCAATATTAACCGCCCCGTCGCCGGCGCTACCCATGACAAGGAGTTGCCGGTGGGTAAACACCCGATTCAGCTCTATTCGCTGGGCACGCCTAACGGCGTGAAAGTAACGGTGATGCTGGAGGAGCTGCTGGCCTTGGGCCACGAGGGTGCGGAGTACGACGCCTGGATCATCAATATCGGCGAAGGCGACCAGTTTTCTTCGGGCTTTGTCGGGGTGAACCCCAACTCCAAGATCCCGGCCATGGTGGACCGCAGCGGTGATGCGCCAATCCGCCTGTTCGAGTCCGGCGCCATGCTGATCCACCTGGCGGAACAGTTCGGTGAGTTTCTGCCTACCGACGCCCCGGCTCGCGCCGAGACCCTGTCCTGGCTGATGTGGCAAATGGGCAGCGCGCCGTTCCTGGGTGGCGGCTTTGGCCACTTCTATGCCTATGCTCCCGAGAAGTGGGAATACCCGATCAATCGCTACGCCATGGAAGTGAAGCGCCAGCTCGACGTGCTCGACCGCAACCTGGCCGAGCGCGAATACCTGGCAGGAGACCACTACAGCATCGCCGATATCGCCACCTGGCCCTGGTACGGGGTGCTGGTGACGGGCAAGATCTACGAGGCGCAGGAGTTCCTGGACGTAGCGTCCTACAAGAACGTGATGCGCTGGGCCGACCAGCTCAAGGAACGCCCGGCCGTACAGCGCGGCCGCCGGGTGAACACCGCCTGGGGCGATGAAGAGCTGCAGGTGCCCGAGCGCCACGACGCCGGCGATATCTCCTGAAGCGCCCGACGTGAACATCGGTCACGCATTTTACCGCTACCTGCTGAACCCGATAGCGCGTTGCCTGCTGCGCTCACCCCTCCACGGAGTGGCGAGCAGGAACATCGCGATCCTGCATTTCACCGGTCGCAAGAGCGGCCGGGCACTCAATACTCCGCTCAGCTACACCCGCGAGGGGCATCGGGTGCGGCTGCTATCCAGCACCAATACCGGCTGGTGGAAAAACTTTCGCGATGGTGATTGCCCGGTGACGCTGGAAATTGCTGGTGAGCAATTGCCGGGCATTGCCAGGCTGTACGAGGGTGACAGCCCGGCCCTGCGCGAGGGCGTGACCGCCTTCCTGGCTGCTCTGCCCAGGGATGCCGTGGTGTACGGTGTAAAGCTTGACGCCGACCGCATGCCCCTGGCTGACAGTCTCGCCGCCGCGGCGCCGCGGCTGGTGTTGGTAGAAGTGCTGCTGGACAACAGTGCATGATGGAAAACATTGCGCTGGTGATTGCGCTGGTGCTGCTGCTGGCCAGCCTCTGCCAGTGGCTGGCCTGGCGGGTGCGGCTGCCAGCAATCCTGTTCCTGCTGATTGCGGGCCTGGTAGCGGGGCCGGTGTCCGGCGTGCTGGACCCCGACGCGCTGCTGGGTGACTTCCTGATGCCCACGGTTTCCCTGTCGGTCGCCGTCATCCTGTTTGAGGGTGCGCTGACCCTGGATTTCCGTGAGATACGTGGTTTTGGTGGCGTGGTGCGGCGACTCATCACAGTGGGCGCGCTGACCACCTGGCTGGTGGTGGCAGTGGCGACAAAGCTGATCTTCGGATTCAGCTGGGAGGTGAGCGCCCTGCTGGGGGCGATCGTCATTGTGACTGGCCCAACCGTTATTGCGCCGATGCTGCGCACGGTGCGGCCCAATCGCAAGATCGCCAATATCCTGCGCTGGGAGGGTATCGCCATCGACCCCATCGGCGCGCTGCTGGCGGTGATGACCTTCGAGTTTATTCTTGCCAGTGCTTCCGAAGACGCCTTCGGTGCCGCCATCGGCCTGTTCCTGCAGGCGCTGCTGGCTGGCAGCGTGCTGGGCATCGTGGCCGGCATGATTCTCGGCATCATCCTGTCCCGCAACCTGATGCCGGAGTACCTGCATAACCTGGCCGCCCTGAGCCTGGTGCTTGTGACCTTCACCGTGTCCAACGCGATCACCCATGAGTCGGGGCTGCTGGCGGTGACCGCCATGGGTATGTGGCTGGCCAACCGCGACGACGTGGACATCCACCCCATTCTCAATTTCAAGGAGCATCTCAGCCTGCTGTTGATCTCGGTGCTTTTCATCCTGCTGGCGGCCCGCATCGACACCCAGCAGCTGCTGTCGGTAGGTTGGCAGGCCCTGTTGCTGCTGGGCGTGCTGCAGTTCGTTGCCCGCCCCGCCAAGGTGTTGGTAAGCACCTTGGGGTCTGATGTGAACTGGCGCGAACGGGCACTGCTGGCCTGGATCGCACCGCGGGGGATCGTAGCCGCGGCGATCTCGGCGATTTTCGCCGAGCGCCTGCTGGCGGAGGGAAACAGCGATGCCGTGCTGTTGGTACCGCTAACCTTTACCATGATCGTGGGCACCGTGCTGCTGCAAAGTGCCACCGCGCGGCCGTTGGCGAAACTGCTGGGTGTGGCGGAACCCTCACCGCGGGGTTTCCTGATAGTCGGTGCCAACCCGTTTTCACGGGCACTGGCGGAGGCGCTTAACGAACACGATTTTCGCTGTGTGTTGGCCGACACCAACTGGGATGACCTGCGCCAGGCGCGCATGGCCGGGCTGGAAACCTACTACGGCAATCCGGCGTCAGAACATGCCGAGGCACATCTGGACTTGAGTGGTATCGGTGGCCTGCTGGCGCTGTCCCGGCAGCGGCACCTGAACTACACCTCGGCCGTGCACTTCCGCAATGAATTCGGCAAGCAGCGCATCCACGCGGTCACCGCGCCGGCTGACGAGAAGTCCAGCGGCGGGCGCAAGCAGGCGGGCAGCTATGTCGGCAACCGCCTGTTCGGGGAGGATATCCGTTATGCCGACCTGGTCTCCGCGGTCCTGCGTGGGAGTAAAGTGACCAGCACCACCATCACCGAGGAGTTCGACTGGGAGGCTTTTCAGCGCAAGTACGAGGGTCAGCGTACACCCCTGTTCGTGATTACGCGCAGTGGCCTGGTAAAGCCATTCACCAGTGAGGACAGCCCGGAGCCCGGCCGCGGCGATGAAGTGATCGCTCTCGAGCAGGAGGCCTCGCCAGATGTGACCGCTGAGGGTGGCGAGGACTAAAAACAGGCTTTTCCCGTGAACTGGTTCACAGATCGGCAATGCGCGCCGGTCCGTAATCACACCGCTGTGCTAAATCTCAAGCTAAACGGAGTGGAAAAGGGCCGTCACATGGCCATACAAGAGAGAAGAAAAGGCATGGCGCCGGTGCCGGTCAACCTTGATCGCTACCTGACACCCGCGCAGGTCAGCGGACTGGATCGGGCCCTGAAGTTTGGTTGGTCGGTGAAGTTTGTGCGTCGTCCCACGATTGTGCTTGAGTACGAGGATGGCTCCATCCTGGGAGTGCTCGAGGAAGACGGGACGCTGAACAAGAACCACAACATCCGCGAGCGCCACGCGGCCAACGACTGAGGCCCCCGCCTCACAGCCGCGTAGCAGCCTTATCTACAACAAGCACTGAGACAGGCCACCGCCGCACATGTGACGGTGGTTTTTTTAGCCCGAAAAACGTGATTGGCAGGCGGGTGTCGACAACCGCGAGGCGATGTTACTCCGTGCAGCTTTCCGAATCGCGCTCAATGACGACGATTTCGTAGCCGGAAGAAATGAAGTTGCCATCTACCTGATTGACGTCGGGATACATGGCGACGATGTCTGTATCCCCATCGCCATCGTAGTCGTTGTACCAGACTGGCCCAACGGAAATAATATCGGAGGCTAAGGAAAGCTCTGCTGCCGGGGAAAACTTGCCGCTGCCGTTATTCAGGAGGATATAGCTGCCCAGCTGCTCCAGCGGGATGTTTCGCGCGAATACAAGGTCCAGGTGTTTATCGTCGTTCACATCCTGAAGGTAGAACCCGGCGACATTTTCGTCGGGCAGGAATTCCCGAATCAAGTTGCTTCTCAGCCACTGCCGGGTGACGTCCACATACCGGCCGGCTTCGTTCCTGAAGATGAACATGCCCAGCCCACCCAGTGCCTCGCCAACTTCCGAATCCAGCAGCGACTCGTCGATTTTGCCAACCAGGTCCTCATCGCCGTCGCCGTCCAGGTCGGCGGCCAGTATCAGGTCGATACCGCTATCCGGCTGCCGTTTCTCGAGGCTGATGGTCTGCGAAGGCAGGAAGGCGCCATCGGCGGTTTGTAACGCGACTATGACTTCAAGGCCCGGTTCGTTCTTGTATATGCCGAACACCAGGTCGAGCCGCTGGTCTCCATTGGTGTCGGTGAGGGTGATGGCGCCGAGATCCCGGTTGGCTTCCTCGGTGACCAGCTCCTGAGGGAGGCCCTGAGTGCGCAGTGAGAAGCGCCCCGCGCCATCGTTCTCGAGTATGTAAACTCGCAATTCGCTCAGCGTCACGACGGCGATATCAAGGTCGCCGTCCCCATCGACGTCACCTATATCGGCCGAGTGGTGGAACTCTGTACTCAGGTCTGGCAGGTGCGTAAACGACGCATTGCTGAGGCCACCGCTGCCGTTGGAAAGTAACAAAATCGGCTGTTCACCAGCGAAGGGGGGCAGGCCGATTTCAAGGCCCTGATCAACAAGGAAGACGTCGTCCGCGCCATCGCCGTTGAAGTCTGCGACCAGGGACGGGTGGTTGATAAAACCCACCAACGGCACGTTATCGATGGTGCCTGCGGCATCTTCAACATAAACGCCACCGCCTTGATTGATGAACAGTGCCAGGGATAGCTTCGGCTCGAAGGCAAAATTACTCGGGCCCATGAGCAGATCCATCAGGCCATCGTCATTGGCATCAAAGCTTACGCTGCCCTCCGTGCGGGAATAGGCCACGTTTTGCACGGCCACTTCCCCCTCGATTGAGACGTAATCGTTGGCCCGCACCAGCGTGTAGTCTGCGAACCGGGGCTCCATGAAGTACGGAAGATCGGCCTCCAACAGGTTCAGAAGTGGCTGATTGCCTGCGAAAAATGCGGTTGTGATGACACACTGCTTGTTGGGCCCGCCACAAAAATAGCCAGGCCCGGAGCGCCATGCCTCAAAAAAGCACCCCGGCAGTGGGTTGGCTACAAAAGTCTCTGCGAAAGAGGCGTCATCGACATCGATCTCACAACGCTGGCCCGCCGCGCAGGCAAAATTTCCAGAGAGCGTATCAACCTGTCCCTGCTGGGGTACGGAAAGCTCAAGCCTGCATGCGGATGTGAGCAGCGCGAGGCAGATGGCAGGTGCAGCCAGAGAGCACGCTCTGAGTTCCTTCAACATAGCCAGAATCCTTCTTTCGCTAACGGGCTCCCTAGAACGGGATGTCGTCGTCGTAGGCATCCGCCGGCGGCACGTCCTGCGGCGGGGCGACGTCGCCTCCAGGAGCCTCATCTTCAGTCACCACCTTCCAGCCCTGCAGATTGTTGAAGTAGCGGCCGTTGTATTCGCGGCCGCGGATGTCAAAGCTTACGGTAACGGTTTGGCCAGGCTGCAGCTTATCCAGCAGGCTCACCTTGTCCTGCACGAACTCCAGGTTAATTTCCTGCGGGTAGCGCCCGTCGTCGACAATCACCACCATTTCCCGCTTGGTGAAGCCGCTATCGAATGTCCTGGGCTCCTGCAGGAGCTTGATCTTTCCTGTGAGTTCGTAGGCCATTTGCTGTTTCCAGAATGCTGGTTTGGAGCATAAGGTTAATGCAAAGCCAGACGATGCGCAGCTATTCCTGCAGCCTGCGAGGGGTGTCGAGCGCGCTGGTGTCTATCCAGGCGCTGGCGGGCGCCGCCAGAAGCGCGTCCGCTGCCATCGGCTGCGCCAGGTAGAAGCCCTGCACGTAGTCGCAACCGATGCGGCGCAGGAATCTCAGCTGCTTAGGCGATTCCACGCCCTCGGCGACCACGCGTAGCTCATAGAGTTCTGCCAGGCGCTTGAGCATGGCCGTCATCTTTTTGTGTGTGTTCTCCGCTGAGAAGATGTTGTGCACGAAGCTCTTGTCGATTTTCAGCGTGTTTACCGGGTAGTTCATGAGCTGGCTAAATGCGGTATAGCCGGTGCCAAAATCATCTAGGCAGATGGAAACACCCAGCTCGCGCAGCCGCCGCAGGGTGTTCAGGCTGACTTCATCTCCGCTGACCAGTGCGGTCTCGGTGATCTCGACCTCAATGTCAGCGGCTTCTACGGCGTGCGTTTTCAGCGCGTTTCTGAGGGTGTCAGGCAGGTCCTGGTTGTGCAGCTCGACTGCAGATAAGTTGATACACATGCGGCCGGTATAGGCGCTTACTGCGCGCAACTTCGCCTGCATGGCCACCGCGTGATCAATGACCCAGGCATCCACCAGCCGAATCTGGCCGCTGGACTCCGCGACGGGGATAAAGTGCTCGGGCCCCAGTTCTTCGAGCAGTGGGTGGCTGGAGCGCAGCAGGGCTTCCATGCCGATCACTTCGAGAGAGCGGCTGTCCATGATAGGCATGTAGACCAGCGTGAATAGCTCATCGCGCAGGGCTACCTGGACCGCCTCTTCTATTGCGTGCCGTTCTTCAACGGTGCTGGCAATGGTCGCAGAGTAGAAGCAGAGGTTGTTTTTGCCAGCCTGCTTGGCGTGGTACATGGCGACGTCGGCCTGGTTCAGCAGGGCCTCCGCATCTGTTCCCATGCCCTCGCTGAAGGTAATGCCAATGCTTGCGCTGATCGGGTGAGTCACCCCGTCGACGGTAAAGCCACCCTCGAACAGGTCCAGGATGCGCCTGGCGACCAGCGCGGCGTCCGCAGGCTCGCGTATGTCGGGCAGGGTCACAACGAACTCGTCTCCCGCAAGCCTGGCCACATCCTCCCCCGAATACAGGCGTGTAGTGCCATCGAGGGGACGCACGCAGTCCGCCAGTTGATTGCCGAATTCAACCAGAACGCGGTCACCCTGGCGGTGACCGTAGCGGTCATTCACCTGCTTGAAGTTGTCCAGGTCAACATAGAGCACGGCGAGAATGGCGCTGCTGGGCTCAGCCCTGAGCAGCATCTTTCCCAGCCATCGGATGTAGTTGGGTCGATTGGCCAGTCCGGTGAGACTGTCGAAGTAGGCCAGGCGATGAAGGTCTTCCTGGTGCAGCGTATTGAGCAACTTGCTCGCCCGCTCGGTCCTGTAGGTGGCGACCAGCACGATACATGACATGCCTGAAAGCGAGAGCAGTAAGCGCATAGCCGAATTCTCGGCAAGCGGACCACCGAGAATAGACTCACCTGCCAGAATATAGGCAGACAGTGTCGACGCCACCAGCAGGACAGCGTAGGTGACGGCATGGCTGAAGCGGTTGATCAGCAGGCCGATGGATAGGGCAGGGAACAGCCAGTACGGCTCGAAACCCTCAGAGATACCGCGATACAAGAGCACAATGCAGAGCCCCCCGAGGATGGTATTGAGCGCCGCCAGGGGTATACGATGGTCCTTGCGTTTGCAGGTGTAGATCAGGACGGCCGTGCAAACAGACCCGCAAATCAGGTAGAAAGTGCCCAGTCGGCTCTCGTCATTGCTGATATGCGCCAGGCCGTGGATCAGCAGCAGGACAGTGCCGAACAGGCTGACGCTCGCCAGAATCAGGCGTCGCTTCGCTGATTCCACTCGTACCAGATGTCCCAGCTCACAGAGGTGGGATGCTGCGGGGTGTCGCACCATGGGGTCTTACCGTTGGCCTATAGTCATTATTGTGGCCAGCTCGTCCGTGGCTCGGCTTGCAGGTCGAGCACTGCCGGCGAACTGTGGCATGCGTGGATAATGATAAGCGGTCTGCGTGCCAGTTTGTAGCGCTAGCGCAACGACTCTGTACGCCGGCAATCCGTCCCGAGCAGGCCCGATATGCAGCGCGCCTGGGCCCTTCGCGCAAGGCGCATACAGCTGGCTGAGGGCGGAATTCACTCCAATGCCGCCATCGCGTAGCTATGGCGGCCTAGAGGAGCACCAACACCAATGCCACGGGCAGCACAAAGATTGATGCAAGGTTGCCCATCAGCACGAAGGTAGCCACGGTGCGAGGGTCGCGCTGGTAACGCTCAGCAAAGAGAAAGTTCATCACCGCCGGTGGAAGGGCTCCAAACACCAACAGCATAGCGCTGTCCTGCGCATTGAGCGCCAACGCCTGCGACAGCACCCACGCGATGACGAGTCCCAGCGCCGGGCGCAGCAGCGCGCTCAACAGGGGGATGGATACGGCCTGGAACTGTACGTGCTTCATTCGCACGCCCAGAGCAAAGAGCAGCAGCGGGACTGCGACATTGCCAAGCATTTGCAATGCCTGAACAAGTGGTTCCCAGAGCTTGATGTTCAGTAGCGACATCGTCAGACCCGAGGTGATCGCTATAAGTGTGGGATTTTTCCACAGGCTGGTCAGCCGGGCGTTGGGGTCCAGCATGTGCACACCCAGTGAGAAATGCAGGACGTTCGATACGCTGTAGAGCACGATGGCCGCCGGAAGTGCAGTCTCGCCCCAGGTAAGCACCGCTAGCGGAATACCAATGTTGGCCGAGTTGTTGAACATCATGGGAGGCACAAACGTGCGCCACTCGAACCGCAGCGGACTGGCCAGCAGTCGGGCAGTCAGCCCACAGATAATCAGAAGCATGCCCGCTGCGACGGCCAGTTTGAGATAGGCAGCTGCCTCGAACTCCCTGGCTGCCATAGCTCCAAGAATCAGCGCCGGCACAAAAATATCCATATTCACTCGATTGGCACTGGACATCTCCGGGTCGTGTTTCCGCCCGTACCAGAATCCGACACCGACGATCATTACGATCGGGGCCAATATCGAGATAATACGCAGCGCCAGTTCAAGCGTGTCGGCTGTGTTGGTGGAAGACATCACACCCCTGAGATATGGGTAAAGCTCTCCCTCAGTAGCAGGAATTGGGTGAGAGCCCAGGATTAATTTCTCCGGCGACCTCGTCCGGATCGATGCCGCTCTCGAGCAGCGCCGCGCGCACGGTCTCTATGTGCTCCAGCACAACGGCGTAACGATCCCCGTACTCATGCCGAGTCACCTCGATGGCTTGCGGCATGTAGGTATAGGCAATCTTGAGGGCCTGTAGTTGGTCATCGGTCATAACACGCGTTTCCCTTTTCCGTGGTCGATCATCCTTCTCAGTCTCTGGGATGGGCATGCTTAGAGCAACACCGAAAATGGAGATGGTAGGGCGAAATCTGCGATTACGTCGCGCAGTATCGCGTGCTGCTGAACGACGGCAATCTGTGATTGACTGTCGGCGTTCACCGATCTCCCGATTCAACCATGTACTTGACCGGCTTAAAAGCTATAGGACACCGTGAAGCGATAGCGCCTCTCAGCGCCGGGCTCCACCCAGACGTCTGCAAAGGAGTTGGTGTAAAACTCCTCGTCGAAAACGTTGTCGACGTCAATCCGTGCGGACAGGCCTTCCATAAACTCCAGCTCGCCGAACACTCTCGCTGTTGTGTAGTCGGGAAGGTAAAAGTCAAAGCCGGTCCAGCCAAGTCGCTCGTCCACGTAGAGCATGCCGGCGCCAACCTGGGCGGCCATATTTGCAAGGTTAAAGCCTTTGCTGATCTGGATGCTCAGCTGGTGCTCAGGTGAGTTGATCAGTGGATCTCCCTCTTCGATTTGAGCGCCGAAGTCTGCATCTGGATTGCTATTAGTGAATTCTGCGTCTGTATATGCGTAGGAAAACCAGAGGTTGATATCGTATTCAAAGGCCAGGCTGGCGTCGACTTCGACGCCTCGGCTTTGTGCCTTGCCGGCTGAGCGGGAAAAGAAACCGGCGGCGACGGCGGCCGGCCGATCATCGTTCACCAGGATATTGCTCTGATCAACGTTAAACAAAGTCACGGTGATCAGACCCGAGACCGCGTCAGAAAACTCGCCCACCTCGATTTTGGCGCCGATTTCGGCGGACTCCGTCTCGTTTGGATCAAACTGATTTCCCTGGAAATCAGAGCCGGTCTGCTGCCGAAAGCCCTCCCCGTATGATGCGTAGATACTGAGCCCCTCGTTGATCATGTAGACAGCACCGAACTGAGGTGAGAACTGCGTATCAGATGAGGATATTGTCGTGGACGGAACTGCGCGCTGGTTGGTCAGGTCCTGTTCGAAGTTGTCATAACGCCCGCCGAAGCGCAGTTGGAGGCGGTCTGTCACGTCGATCTGGTCCTGGATATAGACGCCGTATCCCTTTAGTTCCTCCTCGCGGTCGGTGTTAGGGCCAGGTTCAGGTTGTGGGAACTGACCGTACACCGGGTTGTGGACATCCAGGAACAGGTACTCAGCCGGGTCCAGCGTTGCGATGTCGGTGTCTGGCGGGAAGGAGCCGGGCCGGTAACGCAATATGAACAGGCTGTTATCGAACTCGTCGTAGTCCGTTCCAACCAGTATGCGGTGCCGCATGGAGCCCGTATCGAACTCCCCGGCCAGCTCGGCGCGCAGCACCAGGTAGTCGGAGTCAAAATCTCGATAGCGAAAAAACCTTGATAGCGTGCGGCCGTCC
>JANQGK010000203.1 GCA_028277365.1 Halieaceae bacterium
GAGCGCAACGATATGGTGGAGTACTTCGGGGAGCAGCTCGACGGCTACGCCTTCAGCCAGTTCGGTTGGGTGCAGTCCTACGGCTCAAGATGCGTCAAACCACCCATCTTGTTCGGCGACATCAGCCGCCCGAGGGCAATGACCGTCGACTGGATCACCTACGCTCAATCGCTGACGAATAAACCGATGAAGGGCATGCTGACCGCACCGGTGACCATGCTCAACTGGTCCTTCGTGCGAGACGACCAGCCGCGCTCGGAGTCATGCTACCAGCTGGCACTGGCTGTACGAGAGGAGGTGCTGGACCTCGAAAAAGCCGGCGTGCGTATCATCCAGATCGACGAACCCGCGTTCCGCGAAGGGCTGCCGCTGCGCAAGTCGCAGTGGCAGGACTACCTGGACTGGGCCGCCGATTGCTTTCGCGTTGCCGCCAATGGCGTGGCGGACACGACCCAAGTCCACACCCATATGTGCTACTCGGAATTCAACGACATCATCGACTCGATCGCCGATCTGGACGCCGATATCATCACTATTGAGACCTCACGCTCAGACATGGAACTGCTTGAGGCTTTCGACGATTTCAGCTATCCGAACGAGATCGGGCCTGGCGTTTACGACATCCACTCACCAAACACGCCGGGCGAGCAGCACATGGTCGAATTGATGCGGAAGGCCGCGGAGCGCATCCCCGCAGAGCGACTTTGGGTCAACCCGGACTGCGGCTTGAAAACGAGGCAATGGAACGAGGTGACACCGGCACTGCGCAACATGGTTGCAGCGGCAAAGGAACTGCGCCGGTCGATACCAGTTACAGACCGCGCGGCAGGGTGAAGGCACCACTCTGTGGACCATAGTCAAGCCGGCTGACTGCCTATGAGCTTTTGATTTACGGCGCGCTTCGAGGCAAAGGTCCGAAGCGCGCTGTTGAGACGAGCTTGGCGGCGGAAGCAATCAAAGCTACCTGAGGATATCTATGAGGTACTTCAGGTGCTTCGCAGAATGTAATTGCTTTTAGGTCCGGTCTGGTTCGCGCCGTCTACACCGTGCAAACGGAAAGCCAGCCCCCTGCGTAGCAAACAGCACTGGCACTAATTGCACCATTCGCTGTCTATGCCAAGCGAGAACGAGAAACGGAGACACCCTTGAAACGACGCGATTTCCTGTTGGGGGGCCTGCTGGTAGTGCCGGCCCTGTACGGCCTGCGACCCGCGATGACGGAGGCGAGCATGAGCGAAGCAGAACTGCAGTCCGCCTGGCGCGACTTCCTGCCGGCCGGATTTACCCCGCCCAGCGCCGACGACAAGCTGGAGCTTTCACCGGAGCAGTGGCGCGAGCGTCTGTCGCCGCTGGCCTATGACGTACTGCGCCGGGAAGCTACCGAGCGGCCGGGCACCAGTCCACTGAACGCCGAGAAGCGCCGCGGCATCTTTGCCTGCGCAGGCTGCGACCTGCCGCTGTTCACCTCTGAAATGAAGTATGAGTCCGGCACCGGATGGCCCAGCTTTTTCACGCACATCCCCGGTGCTTTCGGCACCAAGAAGGATTACAAGCTGGTGTGGCCGCGCACGGAGTACCACTGTGCGCGCTGCGGCGGCCACCACGGCCACGTGTTCAGCGACGGCCCCCGCCCCACCGGGCAGCGCTGGTGCAATAACGGCGTGGCACTGAAATTCCTGCCCGCCTGATCGCAGGCGGGTTATTCAGTCAAACCAGCCCTCGGCGGCAAGCTTTAACCAGAGCTCCCTGACCACAGCGCCGCCTTCCAGCGCCACCCGGCTCGGGTCATCGGCCACAAAACGCCCGTCGAACACCTGGAACATGCCGTCGGTCATCACCAGGCGCGTCGACAGCCCGTGGGCATAGAGCAGGTGGTTGAGGGGCTCCGGCGGGAATGCGCCGGTGCCTACCAGCGGCCCGCTGACGTCGATACCCACCAGGTCGGCTTTCGCCCCGGGGGCGATGCGGCCGATATCCTCGCGGCCCAGACCCCGGGCTGCTCCCAGGGTGGCGCCGCGCACCGCGTCCCAGATGGTCGGCTTTTGCAGGGGTACCGGGCTGCTTTCCGCAATCAGCGACTCGCGAGCCTGGCCGTACAACACGGCGAGTTTCAGGTTTTCGAGGTAGTCATTGGAGTGGGTATCGATACCGACGTTCACATTCATGCCCGCCGCCAGCGCTTCCGGGTAGGGCTGGGTCGGGCCACCGGCACCGCCGCCGGAGGGGCAGTGGGCATAGACAGCGCCGGCGGCATTGAGGATGGGCGGGTCCGTCTTGAAATCCAATCCCACCATATGGGCACCGAAGAAAGGCCCGTCGAGAAAGCCGAACTGCTTGCACCAGGCGGTCGGCGTCACCCCCCAGAGACGCTTCACGGTCTCGGTTTCCCGGGCCGACTGTGACAGGTGAATATGAATCCCATGGCCCAGTTCCGCTGCCCCGGCAGCAAAGGCGCGCATGGTGTCGGGCGTCTGGGTATCGGTGGCGTGGGGCGCGACCTGCGGCAGGATGCGGCCGTTATCGACACCGTTGATGCTGCGTGCAAAAACGAGATTGGCCTCGATCTCCTTGAGAGTGTCTTCCACCGAATCCATCAGCACCCGGTCGTCGCCGCGGAACCAGATTGGGAACAGGCGGGCAATGCCCGGCACCATCCCACCCGGGTAACCGCGCACGCCCCACCGCCGCGCCACCCGCACGTAAGACTGGGCCTGGCGCAGGCTCAGGGACAT
>JANQGK010000230.1 GCA_028277365.1 Halieaceae bacterium
GCCGGTGGTGAGCGGTGTGCTGGGCAGCAAGCGTTACGCCTTCGATGTCTGGGGCGAAACAGTCAACATTGCCAGCCGCCTGCAGGCAGAAGCCGGCGCGGGAGGGACCCTCGTATCCGAGGCTGCCCGGGTCGCCTGTCTGGGGAGGCTGCGGGTGGGCCCGGTCAGGTCCCTGGAGCTGCGTGGCTGCGGGGCGATCCGCGCAGCGCCGCTGTTGGGTATCAGCGCGCCCGCAGCCAGTCGGCAATCAGGGTGGCCGTTGCCTCGGCAGACTGCGTCTCGCAGTCGAGGCTGAAGTCGGCAGAGTGCTGGTAGAGGGGCTGGCGCTTGTGGAAGATGTCCGCCAGGGTCTGACCTGGCAGGAAGGCGATACCCCGGTCCGGGCGTGCCTCGATACGCGACTCGAGCTCGGATAGCGAGACATCCAGGTACACCACCGGCCCGGCAGCCTTGAGCCGCGCCATGGCCCGGTCGCTGTACACCGCGCTGCCGCCGGTGGCCACCAGGGTGCGATCTACAGGCATGGTCATCAATACCGACTCCTCCAGCTCGCAGAACGCCTCGAAGCCCAGCCGGTCGACGCTGTGTTGCAGAGGTTCGCCCTGGTCGACCTGGATCAGCAGGTCGGTATCGACAAAATTGAGGCCCAGCTGCTTGGCCAGCAGCACCCCCACCGTACTCTTGCCGGCGCCCGGCATGCCGATCAGGCTGACAGTTGAACAATCCATTACCCAGTCTACCATTGGCTTGCCGACCGCCTGCGGGCTGGGTAGAGTGGCGCTCTTTTCCGGCACCAGCCCAACCACCAACTTACAGGAGATGCCGCTATGCTGACCGTCCCACTGGATGCGCTGCACCGGGAACTGGGGGCACGCATGGTCCCTTTCGCCGGCTATGACATGCCCGTTCAATACGGCGAGGGCATCATCGCCGAGCACCAGCACACTCGTGAGGCCGCGGGTCTATTTGACGTGTCCCACATGGGCCAGCTGCGTATCAGCGGCGCCGGCGCCACCGGGGCCCTGGAAGCACTACTGCCGGTGGACCTCGTCGGGCTGGCGGACAATTCCCAGGTGTACGCTCTGCTTACCAACGACGCCGGCGGGGTGCGCGACGATCTGATTGTCACCCGTTGGAATGACGACGCTTTTTTCCTGGTAGTGAACGCCGCCTGCAAGCAGGACGATATCGCTTATCTGCAGGACAGCCTGCCGGGCATGGACATCGAGGTGTTGGAAGACCGCGCCCTGCTCGCCCTGCAGGGCCCCCAGGCGCGTGCGGTGGTGGGCGAGCTGCTGCCTGCGGCTGCGGCATTGACCTTCATGACCGGCTGCCATACCGAAATCGACGGCGAGCCGGTGTATGTAACCTGCTCCGGCTACACCGGCGAAGACGGCTTCGAGATTTCGCTACCCGCTTCCCTGGCAGACGGCTTCGCCCGCCGCCTGCTCGCCGACGAGCGGGTCAAGCCGATTGGCCTGGGCGCCCGCGACTCACTACGGTTGGAAGCAGGTCTGTGCCTCTACGGGCATGAGCTGACCGCATCGACGACACCGGTGGAAGCCGCGCTGATGTGGTCGGTATCGAAGGCGCGCCGCCGCGACGGCGAGCGCGCTGGCGGCTTTGTGGGTGCCGAGGAGATCTTTGCGCGGCAAGACGACGGTGGGCAGCTGCGCCGCGTGGGGCTCAAGGTCGAGGGCAAGCGCCCGGTGCGTGAAGGGCAGGTGGTTCTCGGGCCCCACCACGACCCGATCGGTGTAGTCACCAGTGCCTGTATGGGCGTGACCCTGGGTGCGCCCATCGCCATGGCAATGATCGATGCCAGCTTCCGTGAGCCCGGCACGGCGCTTACCGTGGAGGTGCGCGGCAAGTCTCTGCCGGTCACGGTGACCCGCATGCCCTTCGTACCGCAGCGCTACTACCGCGGCTGACCTAGAGCGGGTTGAGCGGATTCTCCGGTGCCGTCGCATTCCGGCGACGGTGCTTTTTCAGCGCGCGCACTATCCCGCGTTCTGTCACCGCCTGTGGCTCCCTGCCGTAGGCGGCTGCCAGCAGTTGGCCGGCGGCGGCCTCCTGCTCCGCCTCTGCCGCCGACTCCCGCAGGCTCAGCCAGCGGGGTTCTCCCTGTCGCAGATTGAGCCAGCGATAGAGTGCCTGTACAGCCATGCCGGGGTCGCCGCGTCGCAGGGCCCGGCGGGCGGTACGCAGCGGAGTGTCAGCGAACGGCTGCAGGCGCAGAAGCAATAGCGCCATCAGTGCCACCGCAATGACCGCCGCCAGCACCTGCATCCACTCGACGGGCAGGCTGGGCGCGGCTTCCGCGCTCAACGCGGCTCCGGCGTCGATTGTCACTGCCGGCAGGCTGGCGGTTTCCAGGCTCTGGGTCTCGGTATTCCACCAGGTAATCACCTGTGCCGGCAGCTGGTACTGACCCGGCTTTTCCACCACGTAGGTGACGGTCTGCCGGCGCAGGGCCGTAGCTTCGCCGCGATTGCTGCGGTCCTCCAGTTCCGGCAGGTCCGGGTAGGCGGCCAGGCCGTCCAATTCTGTCAGCCGTGGTTCTGGCAGCATCAAGGCTGTCAGCCGGGTGGCTTCCAGGTCGAAGCTGCGCTCAAAGGCGTCGCCGGGTAGAAGCCCGGTCAGTGGCCGGCTGAAACTCTGCCGCACGTTGAAAGAGGGCGTGGCAAGCCAGCGCGGGGTATCTGCCAGTACCGCCGGCACGCTGGCTGCGAATGTCAGCGGCCCTGTTTCCACCGTGCCGCGCACGATGCCCAGGTCGGCATCGTTCACGGCCAGGGTCAGCGCCACCGGGGGTACGCTGAAGTTTCCTTCGCGCTGGGGGTAGAGCTCCAGCTGCCAACGCTGCACGACCCAGGTGACACCTGCCTCGCGGCGGCTCAGGTTGACCGCGAATTCGTTGCGCCGCATGATCAGCAGTCCCGGCACGTCCGGTGCCTTGATGCCGGTACCGCCTGCAAACCAGCGCGGCGTGGACACCTCGATCAGCAGCCGCACTTCCTGGCCCTGCACAATGCCCTCCGCCGGCTGCAGCCAGCTGCGGATGCGCAGCCGGTCCTCCGCCAGCAGGGTGTCCAGGCCGGTGGCAAGACAGGATGGCGCGAACAGCACCAGCAGCAGGAGTAGCCGCCTCATCGCTCTCGCTCCAGCTGCATACCGAACTTCACCGACAGGAAGTGAGAGGGGTCGCGCTGTACGCTGCGCATCCACATCTCGCTGACCTTCTCGTCCTGCAGAATGTCTTCCGCAGTGAGTTGTTCGAGCTGCTCCGTCGTCATGGTCACACGCTCGGCGCCGTCGGCGCGGCGCGGTTCATCATCCCCCAGCTCTTTGGAGCCGAGGCCCTCGTCGGCCTGGGACTCACTCATCATATTGATGGCGTCGATCAGTTCCTGCACGATCCGGCGGTTGTGTTCGGCGGCGCGATTGCCGGGGTCCTCCATCAGCAGGCTCTCGTAGATGGCCACCGCGCGCAGGTAGTGCTCGCCGTGGGCCAGGGCGTTGGCCTGGTTGAAGCGTGCGGCAGCGCTGTCCACTCGTGCAAAGTATTCGGCGGCCAGGTCAAATTGTTCGGCGTAGTAGTAGGCCAGGCCCTTGCGGAACGGGTCGCTGAACCGGTTAGCGGCGCTTTCATAGTCACCGCGGCGCATCAGCAGCGCGCCCTGCTGGTCCGGCGTCAGCCACAGGTCCAGGAAGGCGTTGGATTCGGCCCGGGCCGACTGTGGGTCGCCCAGGCCCAGGCATACCAACAGACACCACTGCAGGGTCCAGCCGCGCCGGAACCACAGCAGGAACAGGGCCAGGCAGGGGAACACCAGGCCGTAGCCGCTGTCCAGCCAGGGCACCGCGCTGTCTTCGGTAACGACGTAATGGGCGTCAATGCGCCGCGCTATTCCGCGCACGTCGCTGTCATCCACCGTGAGGTCGAAGTAGCGACCGCCGGCGCTGCGCGCTAAGGATTGCAGGGCGCGAGTCTCCAGTGGCGCGTGCTTGCCGTCCACTGTTTCAGTGCCCACCCCGAGCACCAGCAGCTGGTGGGGGCGTTCGTCGAACCATTGTTCAAAGACGGCCGCGCTGCTGTCGGACACGCCGTCAGTGAGCAGCAGTACGGTGGTGGGCGCGGTGCTGTCACCGACAATGCGGTCCACCAGCGGCAGGGCGTACTCGGCGAATTTGCCGCGCCGCGGCATGATATCGGAGTCCAGCGCCGCCAGGTATTGCCAGAGAATGTCGACGTCGTCGGTGAGGTCGAGCACGGTATGAGCACTGCCGGCGTAGACCACCAGCGCCGTGCGGGAGCCGACACGTCGTTCGAGCAGGTCGGCGATTTTCTGGCGCCCACGTACCAGCCGCGAAGGCTGCACGTCGGTCGCCTGCATCGACTGCGAAGTGTCCAGCAGGACCACCAGCGCCGCCTCGTCCCGCGTCAGCGGTGAGGGTTGCTGGCGCCAGCTCGGCCCCATGGCCACGATCGCCATCAGCAGCATGAGCAGCGCGGCGACCGTCGGCGGGCTCAGCAGGCGATGCCTGAACTGCCGCAGGCGCAGGGCGTCCAGCAGATGTGGGGCAATGATGTCGTCCCAACTCGAGTCGTGGCGCTCGCGGCGCCACTGCAGGTAGAGCGCCGCCGCGGGTAACACCAGCAGCAGGCTCCAGGCCGGCCGCAGGAAGTGGAAATTGCCGATCAGCGCCTCAAGCGACATGCTGCGCCCCCCGCCGACGGGCGGCCCACCCGGCCAGGATGTGGTAGATGCCGTAGTACAACATCACCAGCGCCACCGGGATGTGGTGCAGGCTGTGCCGCGGCCGGAAGCTGATGCTTTCGTATTCCTCGGGCTCGAGCGCAGCGATAGCCGCGTGGGCGCGCTGCAACTCCTCCCTGTCCATGGCCTGGAAATAGGCGCCGCCGGTCAGTTCCGCGACCCGCTTAAGGGTTGCCACATCCAGCTCTTCTTCGCCGACGCTGGTGGGGTCGCCCATGGCCACGGTGTGGATACGGATATCGCGGCTGCGAGCCACCTTGGCAGCCTCCACCGGCGGCACCTTGCTGCCGGTATCGTTGCCGTCGGTGAGAATCATCAGCACGCGGTTCTCGGTATCGGATTTCTCGAACAGGTGAATGGCAAGGCCGATGGCGTCGCCGAACACCGTGCTCTGGCCGGCCATGCCAATCTCGGTTTCCAGCAGCAGGCTGCGCCAGGTATCGTGGTCCTCGGTAAACGGCGCCTGCAGATAGGGCGCACTGCCGAACACGATCAGCCCGAGCCGGTCGCCGCTACGTTCCTCCGCCAGCTCCGTCAGCACCCGTTTTACCGCTTCCAGGCGATTGATCTGCTCGCCCTCGGGGGTGGCAAAATCGGTGGTTTGCATCGAGCCGGACAGGTCCACCGCCACCATCAGGTCGCGGGCGCTGCGGCTCTGCTCAACGGCGTCTCCCACCCACTCCGGCTTGGCGGCGGCCAGCACCAGGCACAGCCAGGTGAACACCAGCAAAATCTTCTGCAGCGTGGTTTTCACCAGCACCACGGCGCCGGTTTGTGGCGCCTCCTCGCTGAGCTCCACCAGGCGCTGGAAAAAAGGCACCTTGACCGAGTCGCGGCGGTGCTTGAAGGCGGGCAGGCGACGTAGCAGCAGCGGCAGCGGCAGCAACAGCAGCCACAACGGGTGAGCCAGCTCGATCACGGCTGCCGCGCCTCGTGCTGGCGCACCCAGGCGGCGCTCTCTGTCACCAGCCGCGCCACGGCGGTCGCATCTGGCTCATGCCGGTCGCGATACTGCCCTTCTGTCAGTAGCGCGCGACTGCTGTCGCTGAAGTTCGCGCCGCGCTCTACAAGCCAGCGATGCCAGGCGCTGCCGCTAAGGCGGGCGACATCGCGGCGCGGAAAGGCCGCCAGGGCGGTACCCTTGAGGATGATGGCAGTGGCCTGCAGCTGCTGCCTGGGGCTGCCCTTCAGGGCGGCGAGCTGGGCCAGGGCGTCGCGGCGGTAGCGATCCGCCTGCCAGCGGCGCCATCGCCTGAAGCCCCAGCGCGCCAGCAGCAACAGGGCGATAGCGGCGAGCACCCACCAGCCCGGTGTCGCCGGCCACCAGGACACGGGCTCGGAGGGCAGCACTTCCTGAATGCCCTTGATGGCATAGTTGCCGAATACCTCCGGGAGCGGCGGTGCCGACACAGTCACCCCAGTTCCAGACGCAGCTGCTCGCACACCGGGCTCACCGTATCGATGGCCAATACCGGCATACCGTGTTTGCGCAGTTCACTCTGCAGGCCGCCGAGACTGTCCTTGAAACTGTCCTGGAAGCGTCTGCCCAGGTCCCGGCGCTCGGGTTCCACCTGCAGCTGGTAGTGGCCGTCCGATACCACCAGGCTGCTGGCGGGTGAGATGTCCTGCTCCAGCGGGTCGAAGACCAGGCCGGCAATCAAATCGTTGTGGCGGGCCATGCGCTTGATGCTGGCCAGGCAAGTCTCGTTCCAGCCGGCGAAGTCGGAGACGATACACACCAGGTAGTCGTGGCCTGCCATGCGCTCGGCCAGGTGCAGGGCGCAGGCCAGCTGTCCGGGCGCCGGAGTGGCCTGCTGGTCGGCTCGCAGCTCGCCGTTCATGGCGCTGAGCTCCCCGAGGCTATTCAGCAGCAGCCTCCGACTGCGGGCGGGCCGCGACTGCAGGCAACGACTGTCATTGAAAAGAATGGTGCCTACCCGGTCGCCCTGGGCCAGTACCCGCCAGGCAGCCAGCGCCGCCAGTTCCGCGGCCACCACGGACTTCATTTTGACGCGGCTGCCGAAGAACATGCCCAGCCGCTGATCCACCACCAGGATCACGGGGCGGTCCCGCTCTTCGGTGTAGACCCGCACATGGGGCTTGCCGGTGCGGTTGGTGACTCGCCAGTCCATAGTGCGAATATCATCACCCGGCCGGTAGTGGCGCAGTTCCTCAAAGTCGAGACCGCGGCCGCGCAGGCGTGAGCGCTTGCGGCCGCTCAGCAGACTGCTGAGCGGCTGTCGCGGCAACAGGGAAAAGCCGTGGGCATCATGGCGCAGCCTGGCGAGGCTGGCGGTGTCGGTATAGATGCCCAATGACATCAGGCCACTGCCACCTGGCGCAGGATCTCATCGATGACCGTATCCGCCGACACGTTGTCGGCCAGTGCGTCGTAGCTGAGGATCAGCCGGTGACGCAGTACGCCATGAGCAACTGCGCGCACGTCGTCCGGGTCTACGAAGTCCCGGCCCGCGAGAAAGGCGCGGGCCCGTGCGGCCCGGTGCAGGCTGATACTGGCGCGGGGGCTGGAGCCGATCTCTATCCAGCGCGGCAGGTCGCCTTGAAAGCCCGCCGGCGAACGCGTCGCCATCACGATATCCACCAGGTAGCGCTCGACGTTGTCGCTGGTGTGCACCGTGCGCACTGCCTCCCGGGCGGCAAAAATCTGTTCCTGCTCGACCACCGCGTCCTGTTCCTCGCCGGGGGCTTCCTCGCCGTGCACCAGCCGCACGATACCCAATTCGGCCTCGCTGTCGGGGTAGTCGAGGTTGACCTTCATCAGGAAGCGGTCCATTTGCGCTTCGGGCAGCGGGTAGGTGCCCTCCTGCTCGATGGGGTTCTGGGTGGCCAGCACCATGAAAAGCGGCGGCAGGCTGTAGGTTTTGCCGGCCACGGTGACCTGTCGTTCTTCCATGGCTTCAAGGAGCGCGGATTGCACCTTGGCGGGGGCGCGGTTGATCTCGTCGGCCAGCACCAGGTTGTTGAAAATCGGCCCCTGCTGGAAGGTCAGGGTCTGCTGTCCCGCCACATCCTGATAGACCTCGGTGCCGGTGACATCGGAGGGCAGAAGGTCCGGGGTGAACTGGATACGACCGAGGCTCGCTTCCAGCACCCGGGCCAGGGTCTTGATGGAGCGGGTCTTGGCTGTTCCGGGATAGCCCTCCAGCATCAAGTTGCCGTTGCAGAGCAGGGCGATGGCGAGTGCTTCCGTGACTGTTTGCTGCCCGATGACCGAGCGATTCATCGCTTCGATCACCGCGTTCACCGCATTGCGTGTGCTTTCCAAGCTGGTTCCCTGCCTAATCTCGGGTGAGGCCTGTAAGTGTAGCCGCAGCGCCACCCAGTGGGCGAGGCGGTATACTCGCCATCACGATATGCCGGGAGCCGTAAGCACATGAAGAAGGGACTGGAAAAACTGAGCAATATCTTGACCACCATCCGGGTGTGGACCGTGAACCTGCTGACGCTGGCGTTTGTCGCCTACGTGCTGGTGATCCTGTTCGCCGTGCTGGACCAGCGCGGCGCTGATATCGACCCCGAGGGGCGGGTATTGATCATCGCCCCGGAGGGCATCGTGGTCGACCAGGCGGTATTCGTTTCGCCGCTGGCCTTTCCCCCCGACCCCGACGCTCCAGCCCAGCTGCAGCTGCGCGACCTGTTGCGCGTGATACGCGCCGCTACTGACGATGACCGTCTCGAGGGGGTGCTGCTTGACTTCAGCAAGACAAAATTCGGCGGCCCGTCGACGGCCCTGGAGATCGCCGGGGCGCTGGCCGAGCTGCGGGAAACCGACACGCCGGTGATTGCCTACAGCGATGTGTTGAGCACCGGCGGCTACCTGATGGCGGCCCAGGCGGATGAGGTGTACATGCACCCGGCCGGTGCGCTGATGCTGTCCGGCGTGGGGGGCTATGGCAGCTATGTTCGGCAGCTGGCCGAGAAGCTCAAGCTGACCATTCACAACTACGCCCAGGGCGACTACAAGTCCGCCGTTGAGCGCCTGGCTCGCGATAGCATGTCTGACAAGGACCGGGAGCAGCGCACTGCCCTCTACGATCCGCTCTGGGCCGCCATGAAGCAGAGCATGGCCGAAGGCCGCGACGTAGATCCGGAAGTGTTCCAGCAGCTCGCTGACGACTACCCGGTGCTGCTGCTGGAAGAGGCCGCCTACGAAAACCTGGCCGCCGCGGAGCGGCGGGGCGCGATCGATGGCACCAAGACCTTTCCCGGCTTCCGCGCCTGGATGATGGAGCGCTTCGGTACCGATGAGGACGCCGAGCGTGAAACCTACCCGCACATCAGTGCCGCGGCCTACCTGGCCCAGCTGGAAGACGAGGACGCCGACGAGGAAGACGCAGTGGCGGTGGTATTTGCTGAGGGCGGTCTGCAGCGGGGTGAAGTGGAGCCCGGTGTTGCCGGCTCGGACGAAATCGCCAGCCAGGTGCGGCGGGCCTACGAGGATGAAAGCACCCGCGCCATCGTGGTGCGGGTAAACAGCCCGGGCGGCTCGGTGATCGCCAGCGAAATGATTCGCGAGGAGATGATGGCGGCCCAGGGCCGCGACCTGCCGGTGGTGGTGTCGATGGGCAATTACGCGGCCTCCGGAGGTATGTGGGTGAGCAGCCCGGCCGATCGGATTTTCGCGTCACCCACCACCATCACCGGGTCGATCGGTGTTGCAGTGGTGTTCCCGACCGCCGAGAACCTGTTTGACTACCTGGGCATCCAGCACGACGGTGTTACCACCAGCAAGTACGCTGGTTGGGGTCTGCACCGTCCCACCGACGATGAACTCGACCGGATATTCTTCAGCCGCTCGGAGACTATCTACCGGCACTTCATCGATGTGGTTGCCGAGGGCCGCGAGTTGGAGGCGCCGTTCGTGCGCAGCATTGCCGGCGGACGCGTATGGAGCGGCGCCGCCGCCCAGGAGCTGGGGCTGGTGGACGAGATGGGCACGCTGGATGATGCCATAGCCCATGCCGCCGACATGGCGGGCCTTGAGGATTACCGCGTCAACTATATCCAGCGCCCGCTCTCCTTCGGCGAGCAGCTGCTGGTCGACATGACGCGCAAGGCGCCTGTCAGCGTGGCCCCGGGGGTGCAGGACCTGTACCGCCAGGTGGAGGCCGTACTGGCGCCGCTGGTCGGCGCCAGCCAGCCGCGGGTGACAGTGATGTGCACCAGCTGCGTGGTGGACTTGAATTAAGGAACCGATCTGAACTGACGACCGGCTTCAACTTACCGGCGCTCCACGCGCCGGATAATTCAGTCTGGCTCGTTGCGAGCTAAAGCCGGTAGGCGCGCTTCGCCAGGTGGTAGGCGAGGTCCGCGGCCAGTTCCATGGCTTCGTCTTCTTCCAGGCGATGGTCGGCGACCATCTCTGCCAGGAAACCGCAATCCATGCGCCGGGCCACATCGTGGCGGGCCGGGATTGACAGAAACGCGCGGGTGTCGTCGTTGAAGCCCACGGTATTGTAGAAGCCGGCGGTCTCGGTAAGCTGCTGGCGGTAGCGGCGCATGCCCTCGGGGCTGTCGTGGAACCACCAGGCCGGGCCCAGCTTTAAGCAGGGGTAGTGGCCCGCCAGCGGCGCCAGCTCGCGGGCATAGCTGGATTCGTCGAGGCTGAACAGGATCAAGCTCAGGTCGCGCTCGTTGCCAAAGCGGTCCAGCAGCGGTTTCAGAGCGTTCACGAAATCCGTACGGCGCGGCATGTCGGCGCCGCGGTCGCGACCGAAGCGCTCGAACAGGCTCTGGTTGTGGTTGCGCAGTGAGCCTGGGTGTAACTGCATCACCAGGCCGTCATCGAGACTCATGGCGGCCATCTCGGTCAGCAGCTGGCCGCGGAACAGCTCCGCCTTGCTGCCTTTGCACTTGCCGCGCAGGGCCTTGTCGAACAGGGTCTCGCAGTCGTTGCGCGACAGGTCGGCGGTGGCGGCGGTGGGGTGGCCGTGATCGGTGGAGGTGGCGCCCAGCTCCTTGAAGTACTGGCGCCGGCGGCGCAGGGCCGACAGGTAGCCGCCCCAGGTGCCGGTATCTTCGCCGGTCAGGTCGCCGAGCACTTCCAGATTGTCGACAAAGCCCTCGTACTCGGGGTCCACCACCGGGTCGGGGCGGAAGGCAGTCAGCACCCGGCCGTTCCAGTCGCCCTCGTGCAGCGCGCGGTGCTGGGTGAGCTGGTCAAGCGGTGACTCGGTCGTGGTCAGCACCTCGATATTGAAACGCTCGAACAGTGCCCGCGGCCGGAACTCCTCGGTGGCCAGCGCCGCGTCGATGTGCTCGTAGTAGGTATCCGCGGTGTCCTCGTCGAGCTGTACGTCCAGGCCGAATACCTCGGCAAATACGTGGTCCAGCCACAGGCGCGAGGGTGTGCCGCGGAACAGGTAGTAGTGGCGGGCAAACAGCCGCCAGGCATCCTGCGGGTCGACCTTGGCGGTGCTGCCGTCGGCGCGGGGTATGCCGAGCTGATCGAGACTGATGCCCTGGCTGTAGAGCATGCGGTACAGGTAGTGATCGGGCTGCAGCAGCAGGGCGGTGGGGTTGTCAAAAGCCGCGTTGCCGGCAAACCAGGCCGGGTCGGTATGCCCGTGCGGACTGATGATGGGCAGTGATTGCACGCTGCCGTAGAGCTGCCTGGCAATGGTGCGCACCCCCGGGTCGGCAGGGAAGAGTCGATCGGGGTGCAGGGCTAGCGGTCGGGGCATGTCGATGGGGCCGTGCGGTTGACGATTTGGCGGGTGGCTTCTACTGTCAATCATCGCCCCGGATATCACGCCACACAAGGACGAAAGGACTTCCGCCATGTTAAAGATTCGTGACGCCCGCGTGATCATCACCTGCCCGGGGCGCAACTTCGTGACTCTCAAAATCGAAACCGAGGACGGTATCAGCGGCATCGGAGACGCCACCCTCAACGGTCGCGAACTGGCGGTCGCCAGCTATCTGCAGGATCATCTGTTGCCCTGCCTGATCGGTCGCGATGCCCATCAGGTGGAGGACATTTGGCAGTTTTTCTATCGCGGCGCATACTGGCGCCGGGGCCCGGTGGGCATGACCGCGTTGGCCGCGATCGACGTGGCGCTGTGGGATATCAAGGCCAAGGCCGCGGGCCTGCCCCTGTATCAGCTGTTGGGCGGGCGCAGCCGCAACGGGGTCATGGTCTACGGCCATGCCAACGGTGCCGATATCGCCGAGACCGTGGACGAGGTCGGTCGCTACATCGAGCTGGGCTACAAGGCGATTCGCGCGCAGTCCGGGGTCCCGGGGCTGGCATCGACCTACGGTGTATCCGGCGACAAGCTGTACTATGAGCCGGCGGACGCGGACCTGCCCGGCGAGAACGTCTGGTCCACCGCGAAGTACCTCAACCATGTTCCCCAGCTGTTCAAAACCCTGCGCGATACCTACGGCTTCGAGCAGCACTTGCTGCACGACGTCCACCACCGTTTGACGCCCATCGAAGCGGCGCGATTGGGCAAAGACCTGGAGCCCTACCGGCTGTTCTGGCTGGAGGACACGGTGACCGCAGAACTGCAGGAGGGTTTTCGCCTGATTCGCCAGCACACTACCACGCCGCTGGCGGTGGGGGAGGTGTTCGCATCGATTCACGACTGCCAGCAGCTGATCAGCGAGCAGCTCATCGACTACATTCGCGCTACCCTGGTGCACGCCGGCGGCATCACCCATCTGCGGCGCATCGCTGCTCTCGCCGAGCTGTACCACGTGAAAACCGGCTTCCACGGCGCCACCGACCTGTCGCCAGTGACCATGGGGGCGGCCCTGCACTTCGATACCTGGGTGCCTAACTTCGGCATCCAGGAGTACATGCGCCATACCCCGGAAACCGACGAGGTCTTCCCCCACGATTACCGGTTCGAGGCAGGCTACCTGCTGGCGGGCGAGTCACCGGGGCATGGGGTAGAGATCGACGAGGCGCTGGCGGCAAGATACCCCTACCAACGCGCCTACCTGCCGGTGAATCGCCTGGAAGACGGCAGTATGTTCAACTGGTGAGTCGGCACCGGGCCGCAAATTCCCGAAAACACGCTTGCAAAATCAGGTCGTTAGGCGACCATGTTAGTCTCGCAATCGAGCTGGAGACTACGTCCGGCCATGTTTGGCTTGCGCCGACAGCCCGCCGCGCCCCCGGAGGTCGCGGACATTGTTCTGCAACATCCCGACCCGGTCGCCAGCGTCGACCGGCGCTACCTGTCCTTTTCCATCGATATCTCGGTACTGGCAGGGGGATACTGGTGGGAAGGCAGCAAATCCTCCCGCCGCGGCCTCGGCACCCTGCGGGTGCCGCCGCTGCAGCTCGACCGCAAGAAGCTGGACCGGCTGGTGCGGGCACTGGGACCTGCCTACCTGCGCATCGGGGGTTCGGAAGCGGACAAGATTCACTACTTCACGGCGCCCGCTGAAGAGGCGGACCCGCTGATTCTCACCCGGGAGCAGTGGGATAGCCTGCACGGCTTCGTCAGCCGCAACAAACTCAAACTGATTTTCACAGCCAAGTACGGCCTGTTCCGGCGCCGCGAGCACGGCAGCTGGCTCGGTAGTGAGCTAGAGGCGCTGCTGCAGTACAGCACCGACAAGGGCTACAGGATTCACGTGATGGAGCTCGGTAACGAGCTGAACGCCTACTGGGCCTTTCACGGCCTGCGTTCTCAGCCCGGTCCCATCAATCTGGCGGCGGATTACCGGTCCTTTGCCGAGCTGGTGCGACACTACTACCCGAAGGCGAGAATCTCCGGTCCCGGCAGCGCCTACTGGCCGCGGCTGGGGGAAACCATTCGCCCCTTCACCAACATCACGCCGCGCTTCCTGCGCGAGATTGCCTCGCAGCTCGATATCGTCGACTGGCACTACTACCCCTTCCAGAGTGAGCGCAGCCCGATTCGCACCCGGTCGGCCAAGATCCGTCACCTGATTGACCCCGGCTCCTTCGAGGATTACGCACGCTTCGCCGAGCGCCTGCAGGCCTTGCGAGACGAACATCAACCGCATGCGGAGATCTGGACCGGGGAAACCGGTTCGGCCCAGTGCGGCGGCCAGCCCAAGCTATCGGACCGCTGGGTGTCAAGCTTCTGGTGGGCAGACCAGCTCGGCCGCGGCGCCCGGGTCGGGCAGCGGGTGATGGTGCGCCACTCCCTGGTGGGCGGCGACTACGGCCTGGTCGACCGGCTCAGCCTCAAGCCGCGCCCGGACTACTGGGTGAGCTGGCTGTGGGCGCGCCTGATGGGCAAGAAGGTGTACGCGGTATCCAGCAGCGACCCGCGGGTGCGTGCCTACCTGCACGGCCACCCCTCGGGGCAGGGTCACACGCTGATGCTCATCAACCTGCACGGCCAGCCTGTCAGTCGCCGGGTAGCGGGGCTGCATTTCGAGGAAGAACACTACGTGGTCACCGCGCGTGCACTCACCAGCAGGAAAGTGCGCATCAACGGTATCCGCGCCAGCTTCCGCAAGGGCAGTGTGTCCCTGGATGAATTCCGCACTCCGCTGGAAGACCACGTGCTGCCGCCCTTCAGCATCTCCTTCTGGCGGGTGCGCATCATGCCCGGCAGCGTGATCGAACCCATCGGCGGCTAGTCTCCCGCCAGCAGCCTCCGCACACGGTCACGGGACCGTTGTCGCGCCCGGCGGGACCAGAGGCTGACCATGGTGGCGCCCAGTAAGCCGAGGTCCTCAGCCAGGCACCAGCGCGCAAGGTAGTCGAGCTCCAGGGCCGCTTTCGCCGGCAACAGTGTCTGCAGGTACTGTGCCTCAGCATGCTCACGCCCGCTCAGTTCGGCGTCCTCGCCGAGAAATGCCAACGCGGACACACCGGTGATGCCGGGTCGCACACTGTGGAGGGCAGCGCGCTCGGCATCGCCCAGTTGCACCGCGTGCGCCGGGGGCAGGGGGCGCGGCCCTACCAGGCTCATCTCCCCGCGCAGCACGTTAAGCAGCTGGGGCAGCTCATCCAGTCGCGAGCGACGCAGCCAGCGGCCCAGGGGCGTGACCCGCGGATCACCTTCCGGGGCGATGTGAGGCCCCGGGTGCTCGAGCATGCTGCGAAACTTGAGCATGTAAAACTCTCGCCCGTGCAGCCCTACGCGCGCCTCCCGGTACAGCAGTGGCGGCCCCTGGCCGAGCAGGAGCATCAGGGTCATCGAGACCAGTAAGGGCGAAGCCACTACCAGCAGCACCAGCGCGCCGAGACGGTCCAGCCACCACTTCACAATCTGCTGCACGATCAGCTCAGCAGGATGCCCAGGGACACGCCCGCTGACAGCAGGACAAATGCCAGCAGCGCCAGCGGTTGCACCGGGCGGTGTCGGTGGAAAGTTTCGGGCTCGCGCCAGGTGAACAGTGCGGCGGCGCCGGCGGGCAGGGCGGCGACAGCGCCCCAGGCCGCGGCAGTGGGTAGCGTATCCCGGGTGATCGCCGCGGCCAGTACTAACAGCCCGATCAGATAGATCAGCGGCAGAACGCGACTGGCGCGGTGTCGGCCGAGCACCACCACCAGATTGCGCTTGTCGCACTGGCGGTCAGCGAGGTAATCCGGAAACTCATTGACCCAAAGAAAAGCGGCGATAAAGATTCCCAGCGGCAGCGAGCCCCAGACCACCGTAGGACTGAACTTGCCGGTCATGAGCACATAGGTCGCCATGGCAATGGCCGGGCCATAGATCAGTACCACGTCCAGCTCTCCCAGGCCCCGGTAGGCCAGTTTCAGCGGCGGCCCGTGATAGGACCAGCCCAGCACCAGGGCCCCGGCACCCAGCGGGAAGAGTTTCGGCTCGCGGGCAAACACCATGAGCGCGCCAAGCGCGAGACCCGCGGCGGTGAAGCCGCCGGCGATAGCCCAGGTCTGGGAACGCGTCAGCAGCTGGTCAACCAGCACGCGCTTGCCGCCGGAGAAATCGGTGCGGTCCTCCGGTGCCACGGCCAGGTCTGTTCCCGAGTCGAAGTCGATGACATCGCCCCAGGCGTTTTTGGCCACCTCCATGAAAAACATGGCGACCCCCAGCACCAGCAACCAGTTCCAGGAGAAGCGGTCGCTGCCGGCGGCCAGGCTTGCGCCAATCGCCATCGACGCTGCCGAGGTGATGCTGATCTTGGGGTCAGCCAGGCGCCAGAAGCCGCGGGAGAGCTTAGTCATTACCTGCTTGCCGCCTGGGTGGCGTGCATCCATGAGGTGCTGTGCTTCGTATTGTTTTCATTAAACCAGTCTACTTCGGTCAAAAACGCACGACGTTCGGCCACCCGTTAACCAGAAGATTCAGCCATCGTGAACAATGCCGGTTTGAGACGTACCCTGAAATTCCTGCACAGCGTCGGCGGCGCCGGGATGATTGGCGCCCTGGGCGCCATGCTCGCCCTGCTGACAGTGACCCCCGAACCCACGTCTTTGGAGGAGTACGCGGTGATGCGGCAAGGCATCGGCCAGGTGGCCAAGTACCTGCTGTTCCCTTCGTTGGCGATCGTGCTGGTTTCCGGGCTGTTTGCGATGGCGGCCAATCCCTCTTTCCACGGCGCCGGCTGGGCCTGGGCCAAGCTGGGGTTGGGTATCATCATGTTCGAGGGCACCCTGTTCAGCGTGCAGGGCCCCGCCGAGCGCATGGCCATTGAAACCCAGCGGGCCCTGGCCGGGGAAATCGACCCCGCGACCCTCGAGGCCATGGTGGTAGGGGAATGGGGCTCCCTGTGGGTGATCCTCTCCGTGGCCGTGGCCAATGTCGCCCTGGCCGTCTACCGGCCCCGTTTCAAGCGCCGTTCCACCGCGGACTGACTCTCCCAGGCCGCAGCAACCGGGCTATATGACCCGGGAGGCCACGTTTTACCTGGTATATTACATATTGATATAACGTAATAACTAAAAACTATATTAGAATGGTGGCCGTCCGTTACCCATAAGAGGCCACTGCCATGACAGCAACAGAAGCCCTGCCTCGCGCCCTGGAGCAAGTGCCTGAGGTCAGGTCGTTTTTCGACAATGACACCAACACCTGGTCCTACGTGGTCACCGACCTGGCCACGGGTCGCTGCGCCATCATCGACTCGGTGATGAACTTTGACCAACCCTCGGGCAGCATCAGCTTTGAGAGCGCCGATGCCATCATCGCCCATGTTCGCGAGCAGCAGCTGAAGGTGGAGTGGATTCTCGAGACTCATGTTCACGCCGACCACCTGTCCGCCGCGCCCTACCTCCAGGATGCCCTGGGCGGCAAGATCGGTATCGGCAGCAAGATCACCGTGGTGCAGGACACCTTCGGCAAGGTGTTCAATGAGGGCACTGAATTCCAACGGGACGGTTCCCAGTTCGACTGGCTGTTCAACGACGGTGACAGCTTCATGATCGGCGAGCTGGTGGGCAGTGCCTGGCACACTCCCGGGCACACGCCCGCCTGCGTCACCTTTGTGATCGGCGATGCCGCGTTCGTCGGCGATACCCTGTTTATGCCCGACAGTGGCACCGCCCGGGTCGACTTCCCGGGGGGCGACGCCCATACCCTGTACCAGTCCATCCAGCGTATCCTCGGCCTGCCCAACGAGACTCGACTGTTCTTGTGCCACGACTACGGGGGCGATGGCCGCGATTTTGAGTGCGCCACCACGGTGGGTGCCGAGCGGCGCGAGAACATCCACGTGCGCGATGATATCGACGAGGGCGATTTCATCAGCATGCGCACTGCCCGCGACAAAACCCTCGGCATGCCGCAGCTGATCCTGCCGTCGCTGCAGGTCAATATGCGCGCCGGCCATCTGCCGCCCGCCGACGAGGATGACCGGGTGTTCCTGAAATTACCCGTCAACGCCTTCAACTGAGGAGCGCCGTCATGGATATCAAGCAAATCAGTGAGAACTTCGCGGTATCAGGGCAAATCAGGCCCGAGGATGTGGCCAGTATCGCTGCGATGGGTTTCAACGCCATTATCTGCAACCGCCCGGACGGTGAGGCAGCCGACCAGCCCACGGCGGTAGAAATCGAGCAGGCTGCCAGCGAGCAGGGCCTGAGCTTCCGCTACCTGCCGGTGATCAGCGGCAAGGTCGCCGACTACGACGTCACCGAATTCGCCCGCAACCTGCACGACCTGGAGGGTCCGGTGCTGGCCTTCTGCCGCACTGGCAATCGCTCCATGACCCTGTGGTCCATGGTCGAGTCCCGCAGAGGTGTGGCGGTGGATGCGCTGATTCAGCACGCGCGGGAGTCGGGCTTCGACATGTCGGGGCTGGCGCGCCAGCTGGCCGGCGAGCAGCTCGGTAATGGCAGCGGTGCTCGTACCTGGGACGTGCTGATTATCGGCGGCGGCGCCGGCGGTATTGCTGTAGCCTCCAGCCTGCTGGCCCGGGATGGCGAGCTTGATATCGCCATCGTCGACCCCGCTGAGGTGCACTACTACCAGCCCGGCTGGACCCTGGTGGGCGCCGGTGTGTTCGATAAGGGCCATACGGTCAAAACCATGGCCTCGTTGATTCCCGACGGCGTCGAGTGGATCAAGGACGCGGTCATGGCCTTCGAGCCAGAGAAGAACCGGGTCGTGCTGGAAAACTGCCGGCGCCTGTCCTACCGGCGTCTGGTGGTCGCACCCGGCATCAAGCTGGACTGGCACGCCGTCGACGGCCTGGCGGAAACCCTGGGTCACAACGGCGTGACCTCCAACTACCGCTTTGACCTTGCCCCCTATACCTGGGAGCTGGTGCAGAACCTGCACGGCGGCCGGGCGCTGTTCACCCAGCCGCCGATGCCGATCAAGTGTGCAGGCGCACCGCAAAAGGCCCTGTACCTGTCCTGCGACCACTGGCTGCGGGAACGGCGCCTCGACAAGGTCGAGGTGGAGTTCTACAACGCCGGTGGCGTGCTGTTCGGCGTCAAGGACTACGTGCCGGCACTGATGCAGTACGTGGAGCGCTACAACGCCCAGCTCAACTTCAATCACCGCCTGGTGCGCATCGACGGGCCGGCGCGCATGGCCTGGTTTGCCGCCACTGACGAGCAGGGCGAAACCGCGGAGATCTGCCGCGAGTTCGACATGATCCACGTGACGCCGCCCCAGTGTGCGCCGGACTTCATCGCCGACAGCCCGCTGGCCGATGAGGCCGGCTGGGTCGACGTCGACCAGAACACTCTGCGCCACCAACGCTTCGACAACATCTGGTCCTTGGGCGACGCCATGAATGCACCCAATGCCAAGACCGCCGCCGCCGCGCGTATGCAGGCGCCGGTGGTGGCCAACAACCTGCTGCAGGATGCGGGTATTGTCAGCGGCGTGGCACACTACAACGGCTACGGTTCCTGCCCGCTCACCGTGGAGCGCGGCAAGATCGTGCTGGCGGAGTTCGGCTACGGCGGTAAGCTGCTGCCGAGCTTTCCGCGCTGGCTGATTAACGGCCAGCGTCCCAGCCACCTGGCCTGGTTGCTGAAGGAAAAAATCCTGCCGCCGGTGTACTGGAAAGCCATGCTGAAAGGCCGCGAGTGGATGGCGCGCCCGGAAAAGACGCTGCCGACTGCTTGACCCGATGAGCCTGCTGCTACGCCCCAAGCTGTCCTGCCTGGCCTGGTTGCGCGATTACGATCGCGACACCCTGACCAGCGACCTGGTGGCGGCCGCAATTGTGACCATCATGCTGATACCGCAGTCGCTGGCCTATGCGTTGCTGGCGGGTGTGCCGGCGGAGATGGGCCTGTATGCGACCATGCTGCCGCTAGTCACCTATGCCCTGCTGGGTACCAGTCGCACTCTGTCGGTGGGGCCGGTGGCGGTGATCTCCTTGATGACCGCCACGGCGGTGGGCGACGTGGTGGCCACCACCGGGGCCGACTACGTCACAGCCACTATTGCGCTGGCTCTGCTGTCGGGACTGATCCTGGTGGCCATGGGCCTGCTGCGCTTCGGCTTCCTGGTGAACTTCCTCTCGCACCCGGTGGTAGCGGGCTTTATTACTGCCTCGGCCATCATCATTGCCCTCGGGCAATTCCGTCACCTGCTGGGCGTGGACGCCGGCGGCGATACGGTGCTTGAACTGGGCAGTAGCCTGGCGGGCGCCCTCTCGGGCACGAACACCACGACCCTGTCGCTGGGCCTGCTGGCCCTCGGGCTTTTATTGCTGGCCCGGCGCATGAAATCCCTGCTGCGGGGCTGGGGGCTCGCCCCGCGCCTGGCAGACCTGGTCTGCAAGGCCAGCCCGGTGCTGGTGGTGTTGCTGACCACGGCACTCGCCTGGCGTTTTTCACTGCAAGATGCCGGCGTGGCCCTGGTGGGTGCCGTGCCCCAGGGACTGCCGGTGCTGCGTTTCCCGGCACTGATGCCGGAGCTGTGGTGGGAGCTGGCGGACAGTGCCCTGCTGATTGCCATTATCGGCTACGTTGAGTCCGTGTCGGTGGGCAAGACCCTGGCTGCAAAACGGCGCCAGCGGATTGACCCCGACCAGGAACTGATCGGCCTGGGTGCCGCCAACGTCACTTCGGCGCTGTCGGGCGGCATCCCGGTGACCGGCGGTTTCTCGCGCTCGGTGGTCAACTTCGACGCCGGCGCGGTCACACCGGCCGCCAGCCTGTTGGCGGCGGCGGGGATGGCGCTGGCAGCGCTGCTGCTGACACCGCTGTTGTACTTCTTGCCCAAGGCCACGCTGGCGGCAGTGATTATCGTGGCGGTGATAGGCCTCGTGGACTTCTCGCACCTGAAGCGAGCCTGGTACTACTCACGCGGCGACTTTGCAGCCATCGCCACGACCCTGGTCGTTACCCTCACCGCGGGTGTCGAAATCGGCGTGATGTGTGGGGTGCTGGCTTCGCTGGCGCTGCACCTGTACGAAACCTCGCGGCCGCATATGGCGGTGGTGGGAGAAGTACCCGGTACCGAGCATTTCCGCAACGTGGAGCGTCACCATGTCATCACCCATCCGGGCATAGTGTCGCTACGCGTCGACGAGAGCCTGTACTTTGCCAACGCCTCCTATATCGAAGAGGCGATCTATGCGCTGGTGGCGCGCGATCCGGAGCTGCGCCACGTGGTGCTGATGTGTCCGGCGGTGAACGCCATCGACCTGAGCGCTCTGGAGGTATTGGAAGAGGTCAACCAGCGCTTGCAGGAAGCCGGCATCTGCCTGCACCTGAGTGAAGTGAAAGGCCCGGTAATGGACTGCCTGCAAAAAACTGACTTCATCTCCCGCCTCAACGGCGAGGTCTTCCTGAGCCAGCACCAGGCTATTGCCCGGCTTTGCAACGGCCGGCTGCCCCAGCCGAAAACGCTACTGAGCGCCGTTTAGGCGTGACAGCTTCTCCCTGATTGGACCGAGGTGTCGTCCGTTGAGGTGCAATCGCTTAAGGGCCGGCGCGGCCATTGGCAGCCATAGGGCCGCCAGCGCCAGCAGGCCGGCCAGTCGAATCACGGATGTGAAATCACGATCTTGCCGCGGACACGGCCAGACTCCGAGTAGCGCACGGCCTCGGCGGTGTCCGCCAGCGGGTAGACCTTATCGATCACCGTGCGCAGCTTGCCATCAGCCATCAGCGCCGCCAGCTCAGCCATGTCTTCTCCGGTTAACGTCGCGGTGAAGGACGTCAATTCCTGGGACACGAAGGGGTTGGTCAGCGTGGTGGCAATAAGGTTGTAGAAAGGCGCCAGCCAGTTGCCTTTGGCGCCGCCCACCATCACCAGGCGCCCCTCGGGCGTCAGCACCTGGCGGTTTGCCAGTGGGCCATGGTTGCCGATCATGTCGACGATCAGGTCGAAGGACTGGCCGCTTTCGGTGTAGTTCTCTTGCTTGTAGTTGAATACTTGATCGGCGCCGATCGACGTCACCATCTCCACGTTGCGGCCGCTGCATACGCCGCTGACATGGGCGCCCATAGCCTTGGCAATCTGCACGGCGTAGGTGCCGACGCCGCCGGAGGCGCCGTTAATTAGTACCCGCTGACCGGGCTTAAGCTGGCCGTGATCGCGCAGGGCCTGCAGCGCGGTGATGGCGGCAATGGGAACCCCGGCAGCCTCTTCGAAGCTGACGTTGTCAGGCTTGTGGGCCAGCGCGCGGTTTTCGCTGCGCACCACATACTCGCCAAAAGCCCCCGCGGCGCCGCCGAATACCTCATCGCCAACTTTGAAGCGCGTTACCTCGGGGCCGGTTGCGACCACCGTGCCGGCGAAGTCGACGCCCATGCGGTAGTCATCCGGCGCGCCGGTGCCGGCAAACAGTCGCAGGAGATAGGGTGAGCCGCGCATATAGTGCCAATCCAGCGGATTGACGCCGGCGGCGACCACTTTTATCAGGACTTCGTTGGCCTCCGGTACGGGTTTGTCGACCGTGGTGTACTCGAGCACGTCGGGTGAGCCGTAGCAGCGGTAGATCACCGCGGACATGGTCTCGCCACCGCTGGTGGCGACCGGGCCGGACGGGCAGTCGGCGGTGTTGGAGATAACAAATGCAAGGACGGCAACAGCTAACACCAGCAGTGCCAGTCCCGAGAGGAGAATACGACGAATCACAGGCAACTCCCTGGAGCAGTTTTTCGAGCTTCCAGACTATGCGAAGTCGCTGCCTATTTCACGGCGTTCTGCCGCGCACGGGCTGCGTTCTATCTCAGGCCTTTTTTAACCCCGTGGTGGTGCAGCCCGCCTCTCAGCCGCCGAAATCCCGCGTCGCCTTGAGGAGCTGGCGGCAGGTGACCTGACCGATGAGCCGGCCGTCTTCCACCACCGGGCGCCGGCGCTTTTTCTTCAGCAGCATGTCTTGAGCGACGTCGGTGATGTCCTCGTGGGGGTTGGCGACGATCAGGTTATCGCTGGCCATATAGTCCTTTACCTGGCCGATGCCGCCCTCGTTGTAACTGGTGCTTAACATCGCCCGCAGGCAGTCGAGTTCCGAGAGAATGCCCACCAGCCGGTTGGCATCGTCCACCACGCACAGGCCGGAGATTTTGTTGTCGATGATGAGCTTGATGGCCTCGCCCATGGTGGCTTCGGCGCGCACCGTCACCGGGTGGGTAAGCATGTAGTTCTTGAGTTCCACTGACCGCAGCATAGCGTCCTCCGGCTCCTGGGAGCAGTTGCTTAAAGTATAGTTCGCAGAATATCCATCAGCGGCCCTGGCAGGATGCCCAGGTACAACATCGCCAGCACCAGTCCATAACAGGTCAGCCGCGCGGCCCAGCCGGGCCGCTCGACGTGTTCGGGCTGCGCGTCATCGGCCAGGGTCATCCGGTAGATCACGCGCAGGTAATAAAAAACCCCAATGGCGCTGCCAATCACCAGCAGCGCCAGCAGTCCCCACAGCGAGCCGGCAACGCCCGCAGAGAACAGGTAGAACTTGCCGATAAAGCCTGCCGTTAGCGGTATCCCCGCCAGCGACAGCAGCGCCACGGTAAACAGTAGCGAGAGCCCCGGCTGGCGCCAGAACAGGCCGTTCATATGCTCGAGGCTATCCAGCTCCGCGGCGTCGCTGGCTCGGGACAGCAGACCCAGCAGGGTGAACGCGGCCAGGTTAGTGACGGTATAGGCCACCAGGTAATAGATAGCGGCTTCCTTGGCGAGGCCCGGGTCAGGTGCCAGGCCGCAGGACACCAGCACAATCAGCAGGTAACCCATGTGAGCGATGGAGGAATAGGCCAGCATGCGTTTAACGTTGTCCTGCAGCAGCGCCAGCAGGTTGCCGACCAGCATCGATGCGCCCGCCACCAGGGCGACCAGGGTCAGCAGTCCCGGCAAGTCGTAGAGGCCGGAGGCCATCCACCAGCGCAGCAGGGCTGCAAAGATGGCACCCTTCGACACCGCCGCCAGGAAACCGGCGATGG
>JANQGK010000291.1 GCA_028277365.1 Halieaceae bacterium
TAGTGGGTGCTCAACAAGAGGGTGAGGGTGGCGGCGATCCAGATACCGATCGACAGCAGCAGGCACAGCTTGAACCCATACTGATCCGACAGCCAGCCCCAGAACAAATTGGCCAGGGTGGCTGCCACCGTAAAGGCTACCGTCAGGCTGGCCAGGGTTTCACCCGACAGGCCGATGCTTTCGCCGGCATAGAGTATGTAGAAGGGCAGGGCCATGCGCCCCAGGGTGGACAGGGCCCGCGCCAATACGAAGCGCGCAAAAGCCGGCTCGGCGCGCAGGAACCCGGGCATCTCCCTCAAATACTGGGTAAAGCTGCGCCTGTCAGCCACGGTAGGCGGTTCCGGTTCCCGCACCAGCGCCAGCGCCAGCAGGCCGACGGTGGCGAGTGCGAAGGCCAGCAGGAACACCTGCCCATAGCCACCCGCCGTGGGCGGCGTACCCACCAGGTAATTGCCTCCCACCCAGGCCACGCCAATGGTGGTGAGGCTGGCCAGGAAGTTGCGAATGCCCATCAGGCGGCCGCGGTAGTTCACCGGTATCACTTTGGAGAGCAGGGTCTGGAACACCACCATCTGCATGCCGGCGAACAGCCCGAACAGTGCCATGGCAGCCAGCGCGGCAACCAGTGCAGCCTGCCCATCGAACAGCAGCCCCGCCAGGGCCAGGAACAGCACCGCCACCCGCATCGCGCCGCCGCTCCAGAAGCCCACCGGCAGGACCCGGCGGCGGTGGCCGATCAGGCTGGCACTGAACAGCGGCGTGACGGCGGCGCCGAGGGCCGCCAGCGACAGGGCCAGCCCCACGGCGATATCAGAGCCCCCTGACAGCAGCAGGATATAGGCGGGCACAAAGGTGGGGGTGCTGACCAGGCGAAAACCGGTTTGCCCCAGCAGACCGTGCACCAGATGCACGGCGAAGTTGCGGGGCAGGCGCTCCTCCACTAGCCGGTGGTAATCTCGCTCAGCGTCGGTCTCGTACATAGGGTACTCTGGGTGAGCGCGCATGGTAGGCGATTTGCCGCGCCCGCGATAGCGCCCACCGGCAATGGGATAGAATTATGGATCTGGCACTGCCCGCATCTTTTGAACGCGAATTCTTCAGGCGCCTCAACGCGGTGGTGGAACCCGCCGTGCGCTGTGGCATCGGCTCCCCGCGGCTGCTGCCGGCGGGGCTAATCGTGTTGGAGAGCATCGGTTTCAAGAGCGGCTTGCCCCGGCGCACGCCGTTGGTGGCGATGAAGCTGGGCCCGCATATACTGGTAGCCACGGTGCGCGGTGAGCGCTCCTTCTGGGTCAAGAACCTGCGCAAGAAGCCGCAGGTGCGGCTCTGGCGCGGCGGCCGCGAAATTCGGGCCCGCGCCTTTGTGCTGGCGCCGGGCAAGGCCTTCCGGCGGCCGGCCTCGCTGCCCGGCTACCTGCAGGAGCTGACCGCGCGGCTGCAGCCCCTGACCAGCCAGGGCTGGGCTTTTGCCGTGCTATCACCGCGCTAATGTTTCAGGTTTTTTTGAGGAGAGCACCCATGAAGTCAAGGCATCTGATGGCGGCCCTGTTGACCACCCTGTTAGCCGCCGTGCTGAGCGTCCCGGCGCTGGCCGACCACGCGCTGGTGGGCGAGAAATCCGATATCCGTTTCATCTCCGTGAAAAACGCCGCGGTGGCGGAAGTGCATCATTTTAAGTCGCTGAGCGGTGGCATCGAGGACGGCGCCGTGAGCGTCACCATTCCGCTGGTGGACGTCGAAACCATGATCCCTATCCGCAACGAGCGCATGCAAAAGATGCTGTTCGAAACCGAGCTGTACCCGAAGGCGACGCTCACGGCGTTGGTGGACATGGACACGGTCATGGCGCTTAACAGCGGCGACTACACCAGCATGGACGTGAAATTCACCCTCGACCTGCACGGCAGCAGCAAGACCTACTCCAGCGCGGTGAACGTGGCGCGCCTGGGCGACGAGATTCATGTGTCTACCGAGCAGCCGCTGGTAGTGAGCGCGGCAGATTTCGACCTGACCGCCGGCGTTGAGCGCCTGCGCAACATTGCAGGCCTCAACAACATTGCCACCCAGGTGCCGGTCATGGCGCAGCTGGTGTTTGCGCTGTAGTTTCTGGATGGTCATTCCCGCGAACAACGGTTGGTAGCGAGACTGCCGAGTCAGTAGCTGATTTCGGTGATGTAAAACCGCTGCTCGCCCCCCGGGCTACGCACCGTGACCTCATCATCAAGCCGCTTGCCCAGCAGAGAGCGGGCCATGGGGGAATCCATGCTCAGCTTGCCCTGCTTGAGGTCGAACTCGTCGGGGCCGACGATGCGGTAGCGCTGCTCCTCGCCGGCCTCGTCTTCGAGGGTAACCCAGGCGCCGAAGTACACCTTGTCGCGGTCGTCCGGGGCCCGGTCCACTACCTGCAGCTCTTCCAGGCGCTTATTGAGAAAGCGCACCCGGCTGTCGATCTCGCGCAGCCGCTTCTTACCGTAGATATAATCACCGTTTTCCGAACGATCGCCGTTCTTGGCGGCTTCGTGGACCGCCGAGGTTACCTGCGGCCGCTCCACTTTCCACAACTGGTGTAACTCGGCGCGCAGCGCCGCCTCACCCTCGGGGGTGATGTAGCGCGAGCCGCGTTTGCGGGGTGGCCGGTATCTTCCCATCGCGCTATGTTAAGGCACCCTGGCCGTTTCGGTAATGCCTCCATCATCACAGGAGTTGCCAGAGGTACTTTTCAATTGACCGGGGGTAGTGAAGCGAGCATGGACGCTGGAAAAGCAGAACTGCATGGTGGGGTCGAGTACGAATCCGTCGGCAAGGATTATCTTCAGCACCGACAACTGAAGCAGGGCGCGGCGGGCTGGATCCTGTTGGCGGGCCTCGGCGTGTCCTACGTGATTTCCGGCGACTTTGCCGGCTGGAACTTCGGCCTTGCCAGCGGCGGTTTCGGCGGGATGTTGATTGCCACCGGCATCATGGGCCTCATGTACCTGTGCATGGT
Source organism: Halieaceae bacterium (assembly GCA_028277365.1). GTDB lineage: Bacteria > Pseudomonadota > Gammaproteobacteria > Pseudomonadales > Halieaceae > JANQIO01. The sequence continues at coordinate 2,987 of JANQGK010000291.1, forward strand.
ATTGAGTCTGGCGGAGCTGTCCTCCAGCCTGCCCACCGCCGGCGGCGGCTATAGTTTCGCGCGCCGCACCATGGGTCCATGGGGCGGCTACCTCACCGGGACCGCCATCCTGCTGGAGTACGCTATCGCGCCGGCGGCAATTGCCATCTTTATCGGCGGCTACGTGGAGTCACTGGTGGGCATCAATGGCTGGCCGGTCAGCCTGGCCAGCTATGCGATCTTCGTTGGCATTCACCTGTGGGGCGTGGGCGAGGCCCTCAAAGTAATGTTCGTCATTACCTTGCTGGCGGTGGCGGCGCTGCTGGTATTCATCGCAGGTATGCTGCCGCATTTTGATCACGCCAGGCTCTTTGATATCGCCGCCAACCCGGGTGCCGCGGGTTCCAGTTCGTTCCTGCCCCAGGGCTACTTGGGCATCTGGGCGGCGCTGCCATTTGCCATGTGGTTGTTCCTGGCGGTCGAAGGGGTGCCGCTGGCGGCGGAAGAGGCCAAGGACCCGGCCCGCGACATGCCCCGTGGCATTATCGTCGCCATGCTGATCCTGCTGGTTTTTGGCCTGGTGGTACTGGTGCTGGCGCCGGGCGGTGCCGGGGCGGCTCTGATGCAGGATCACGGCGCGCCGCTGGTGGGTGCACTGCAGGCGGTCTATGGGGAGGATTCCGCCCTGGCAGCCTTCGTCAACTGGGTGGGCCTCGCCGGCCTGATCGCCAGTTTTTTCTCAATCATCTACGCCTACTCCCGCCAGGTCTTTGCCCTGTCCAGGGCCGGCTATCTGCCGCGCCGTTTGTCGGTCACCAATCGGCGCAAGGTGCCGGTGTTGTCCCTGGTGGTGCCGGCGGGTATTGGATTCCTGCTATCACTGACCGGGGAGGGCGATCTGATGCTGACAATGGCGGTGTTTGGTGCGACCATCTCCTATGCCATGATGATGCTGTCACATATTCTGCTACGCCTGCGTGAACCCGAACTCGCGCGCCCATACCGCACGCCGGGTGGCGTGCTGACCTCGGGCCTGGCCCTGGTGCTGGCCGTCATCGCTTTCGTTTCCACGTTTCTGGCCAATCTCGAAGCCGCCCTTTGGAGTGCCGGTTTTTACTTGCTGATGATTGCCTATTTCGCCGTGTACAGCCGCCATCACCTGGTGGCCCAGGCGCCGGAAGAAGAGTTTGCGGCCATTGCCGCCGCCGAGCGGGAGTTGGATTAACGTGAGACATCTTCTTCTTACTCTACTACTGGCCCTTAGCCCGACGGCGTTTGCCTGCCTGGAAATCGAGCCGGAGCTGCGCCAGGGCGCGCTGGTGTGGGGCAAGGTCGCCCCGGGCAATTCGGTCACCCTGGACGAGGAAGCCCTGGTTGTGGCCGAAGACGGTACCTTCGTGTTCGGTTTTGGCCGCGATGAGACCGGTGAGCGCACCCTCCATGTATCCGGCTCTGACACCTGTTCCCTGGCGCTGGCGATCAAAGCCCGCGAATACCGCATCCAGCGGATCGAAGGGGTGCCCCAGCGCACGGTAACGCCGGACCCGGAAGACCTGGAGCGCATCCGCCGCGAAGCCGCCCTGGTGGCGGCCGCCCGCAAGAACAGCCGCGGTGCAACGGACTTTGCCGTGGGCTTTGCCTGGCCGGTGACCGGTCGAATCAGCGGCGTGTACGGTTCCCAGCGGGTGTACAACGGCACTCCGGGCCGGCCCCACTTCGGCGTCGATGTGGCGGTGCCCACCGGCACGCCGATTACCACGCCGGCACCCGGCGTGGTGACCCTGGCAGAGCCGGACCTGTTTTACAGCGGTGGCACCATCATCGTCGACCACGGCATGGACGTGAGCTCCTCCTTCCTGCATCTCAGTGAGGTGACCGTGGAAGTGGGGCAGCGCGTAGAGCCCGGCGATGTTATCGGTCGGGTGGGCAGCACTGGCCGCGCCACCGGACCGCACCTGGACTGGCGCATGAACTGGCGCAACCGCCGGGTCGACCCCCAGCTGCTGGTGCCGCCGATGCCGCCACAGACCACCGGCGAGTAAGCCCGCTTCCCCCGCCGCTGACGCCTCCAGACGGTACCGTCCGGCGCCCCATGTGGCGTATAATGCGCGGCCGTTTTCGAGAGAGCTGTTATGACCGGAACCATCGACAAGAAGCTGCTGAGCATCCTGGTGTGCCCGGTGAGCAAGGCACCGCTGGAGTACGACCGCGATAAGCAGGAACTGGTGTGCAAGGCCAGCGGGCTGGCCTATCCGATTCGCGACGGCATACCGGTGATGCTGGAAAACGAGGCGCGTCAGCTCACAGCAGATGAAAAGCTGGGCTGAGCGACCCGATCACACTAATTGGCAAGACAGGAACCATGGAAGACACGATTTTCGGCAAGATCACCCGCGGGGAAATCCCCACCGAGTTCGTCTATGAAGACGATCACTGCGTGGCGATCAACGACATTCACCCGATGGCACCCGTACACGTGCTGGTGATTC